>DASYQB010000147.1:0-12296 GCA_036005985.1 Candidatus Methylomirabilota bacterium
TGCGGCGCGGGCCTGCGTGCTCATCGACTCGCCGGGCGTCGGTCCCGAGAATCGCCAGGGCCTCCGGCACCTGCAGGGAGTGGTGTCCGCCACGAGCAAGGCTCCCGACCCACGGGCGGCTGTCCGAGCCTTCGCCGCGGCGGGGGTGACCCATCTCCCCTTCACTCACCTTGACGAGACGGCGAGCTGCGCCTCCGTGATCGATGCGTGCATCGAGAGCGGTCTTCCCTTGTCGTACGTGGGCACGGGTCGCGACATTCCCGGCGACCTCGATCCCACGGAGCCGCGACGTCTGATCCGCCGCACCCTTCAGGGAGCCCATACCTCATGATCTTTGACCCCTCGCTGAATCCGCCGCCCTCTCCGACCGGCCAACGTCGCCGCACCATCGCCTTCACGAGCGGCAAGGGGGGAGTGGGCAAGTCGAATCTCGTGCTCAACACCGGGCTGCTTCTCGCCCGGCACGGACGCCGGGTCGCTCTTCTCGACGGAGACCTGGGCCTGGGCAATCTCACCGTGCTGATGGGGCAGGCGCCCAAGTACGACCTGCGCGACGTCATCGCGGGGGACAAGCACCTGCGGGACATCGTGATGGAGGGGCCGAACGGGCTGCTCGTCATTCCCGCCGGCTCCGGCGTCGTGGAGCTCGCCAATCTCACCGAGGCGGAGAGGCAGGGACTCTTCGAGCAACTCCACGACATCGAAGCGGCGGTCGACTTTCTCCTCATCGACACCGGTGCGGGCATCAACGACACCGTGCTGAGCCTCATCCTGGCCAGCGACGAATCGGTGGTGGTGACCCAGCCCGAGCCCACCGCCCTCGCCGGCGCCTACGCCCTTATGAAGGTCGTGATCCAGCAGTTCCCCGCCTATCCGTTTCACGTCTTGATCAACATGGTGCGTGACGGCAAGCAGGCGCGCCAGGTCCAGCGCTCCCTCGCGGAGATTCTCACGCGCTTCCTCGGCTACACCCCGGGCGACGCCGGCTTCGTGGTCATGGACAGCTGGGTCTCCCAGGCGGTGGTGCAGCAGGTGCCCTTCACCACCCTCGCGCCCCGGGCGCCCGCCTCGCGCTGCATGAAAGACCTGGTTGCCCAGCTGCTCGGACCCGAGCGGACGGCCGGGGCCTCGCCCGGCAAGACCTTCTGGGAGCGCGTATCGGAGGGGCCATGGCGGCTCACGTGACATCAAGCCTCGAGCTGTGGCGGGCGTACCGCCGCTCGAAGGATCCGGCGCGGCGGGATTGGCTCTTGCCCGGAGAGCTGCGGCTCATGAGCAATCTGGTGGCCGCCGAGGCGGGGCTCGCCGGAGCACGCGGCCGCTGAGGTCATCGCGTGCCCGAAGGATTCGGCCGACGGGAATACTACCGCCTGCTCCAGGTGGATCCAGACGTCCATCCGGAGATCGTGCGCGCCGCTTACCGGACGCTCCTCCGGGTGCTCGGCAAGCACCCCGACGTGGGGGTCACGACAGCGAGGCGAGCGCCATCATCGAGGCCTATGCCACGGTGAGCAATCCCGAGCGCCGTCGCGGCTACGACAGGTGGCTGCGGGCCCATGCCGCGCCTGCACGCGCCGTCCAAGGCTTTCCCGGCGACGTGGACCAGTGGGTGCGCAGCGTCCTCGCCGAGTACCACGAGGCGCCCACCGCGCCGTTCGCAGGGCGCTTCGATCTCGTGCTCGAGGCGCCCGCGCCGTCGAGCGACCGGCTCTACGCCAAGGCGTTTCCGCTCCTCGCCCGCGACCACTGGCCCACCGTATTCACCCTGTGCCGCGCGGTCAGTGTGGCCCGGCGTGGAGTCCTGCCCTCCACGGACTTGGTCCTCATGGTGGCGAGCCGGATCGAGGAGCTCAAGGCCTTTCTCGAGGAGAGCATGCATCACTCGTCGCAGTGGGCGTGGAACCGCTGCCTGATCGCGGTGTGCACGCGCGAGCCTTTTCGCGTGCACACGGGCCGCATCACGCTGATGCCGAGCCTCCTCCGTCGCCTGGGCGGTGCCGCGTGAACGGCAGCATGCGCCGGGCGGCGAGCAAGAGTTGCCGAGCGCAGCATCTGCCGCGGTGCAAGATGTTCTCACTGCTGAGCGGTCCCCCTGGCGCGGTGACATGATCCGGCTCGTGCAGCGGATCTGGCACCGGCTCCCGGCACTGGTGCGGGCGAGCCGTCGATCCGAGGGGAACGGCGAGGCCACGAGCGCCCAGGCGGAGCGGCGCCTCGCCGATCTCGTCTCGGACATGGACGTCATCATCTGGATCGCCAACGCTCCCTCCGGCGAGCTCGTCCACGTGAGCGGCCTCGCCGAGGAAGCCCTCGGCTTCCCCCTGGATCGCTGGCTCAACGACCCCGGCTTCCGGGCGAGCCGGATCCACCCCGAGGATCGTGAAGCGGTCGGAGCGCGTTTCGCGGCCGCCCTGGGTGCAGGTCGCGGCTACGAGGCGGAGTACCGCATGCTCGCCGCTGACGGGCGCTCCGTGTGGTTCCGTGACCGGGTGCACGTGGTGGCAGACGCCGCGGGACGTCCGGTGCGACTGCGCGGCTACATGATGGACATCACGGACCGCAAGCGGACGGAGCTGGAGCTCGAGGAGAGCCGGGCCCAGTACCGATCCGTGGTGGACAACGTGAAGCAGGTGATCTTCCAGACGGATGCCCGCGGCCGGTGGACCTTTCTCAATCCTGCGTGGACCGATCTCACCGGTCTCAGCGTGGAGGAAACTCTCGGCCGAAGCTTTCTCGACTTCATCCATCCGGAGGACCGGCAGCGTCAGGCCGGACTCTTCCTGCCGCTGGTCGGTGGAGGCGCCCTCTACTTCGGACAGGAGATCCGCTACCTGACCAAGGCGGGAGGGTTCCGGTGGGTCGAGGCCCTTTCATGTCTCGCCGTGGACGATCGAGATCGGGTGGTGGGAACGTACGGGACGCTGACGGACATCACGGAGCGCAAGGTCGCGGAGGAGGAAGTCCTCAAGACGCGGGAGCGGCTGCGCCATCTCCTCGCGTCGAGCCCCGCCGTCATCTACAGCCGCGAGGTGGCTGATCACTTTGCCCTGACCTTCGTGAGCGAGAACATCCGCACTCTGTCCGGCTACACCGCCGACGAGGTGATGCAGGCGCCCGAGCTGTGGGCCCGGATGGTCCATCCCGCGGATGCCCCTCGCGTGCCCGACGCGGCGGAGCGCATCGGCGAAGGCGGGGAGGAAAGTCGTGAGTACCGGCTCGTCCTCAAGGACGGCCGGTCCTGCTGGGTGCGTGATGAATGGCGGGCGGTGCGCGACGCGTCCGGCCGCGTGGTGGAGATCGTGGGATCGCTGGTGGACATCACGGACCGGAGGCGCGGCGAGGAGGAGCGGGCGCGCCTCAGCTCCGCGGTGGAAGAGGCGGGAGAGTCGATCATCATCACCGATCCCAAGGGCACCATCGTCTACGTGAATCCCGCCTACGAGAAGCTCAGCGGCTATGGACGATCGGAGCTGGTCGGCCGAAATCCGCGCATGCTCAAGAGCGGTCAGCACCCTCCGGAATTCTACGAGGCCTTGTGGGCGACCCTCGCGCGAGGCGAGCGCTGGTCGGGCTCGTTCGTGAACGTGCGGAAGGACGGGGGGAAGTACGAGGAGGTGGGGACCATCTTCGCCGTCCCCGGCGCGGCCGGCCACGTCGCCAACTACGTGGGCGTGATGCGGGACGTGACCAGCGAGAACCGGATGAAGGAGGAGCTGCGCCAATCACAGAAGATGGAGGCGGTGGGCCGGCTCGCGGGCGGGGTGGCCCACGACTTCAACAATCTCCTGACCGTCATCACCGGGCGCTGCGAGCTCATGGTCCACCGGCTGGGACGGAGCCACAAGCTGAGCCAGGAGCTCGAGCTCATTCTGACCACGGCCCATCGGGCCGCCGCGTTGACCCGCCAGCTCCTCGCCTTCACCCACAAGCACGTGCAGGCCACCCAGGTTCTCGACCTCAACTCCGTGGTGGTGAACATGCAGAAGATGCTCCACCGCCTCATCGGGGAGGACATCGAGCTGGTCACCACGCTCGATCCGGCTCTCGGCTGCGTCCACGCGGATCTGGGCCAGATGGAACAGATCATTCTCAACCTCGTGCTGAACAGCCGCGATGCCATGCCTCAGGGCGGGCGGCTCAGCATCGAGACGGCCAATGCGGATAGTCAGGCCTGGCCGCCCGGCACGGTGACGGGTCCGTGCGTCGTGCTCACGGTGAGGGACAATGGGTGCGGCATGGATGCGGAGACGCGCTCCCGTGTCTTCGAGCCGTTTTTCACCACCAAGGGCGTGGATCGGGGCACGGGGCTCGGCCTGTCCACGGTGTACGGCATCGTCAAGCAGGGCGGCGGCCAGATCTCCGTGGAGAGCGAGCCGGGCAAAGGTGCTAGGTTCAGCATCTACCTGCAGCGGGTCGAAGCGCCCCGGCCGGCGGCGCCCGCCCCGCCCGGCGTGCGGCTTCGCCGCGGGCAGGGGACGGTGCTCCTCGTGGAGGACGATCCCGCGGTGCGCAGCCTGAGCCGGGAAATTCTCGAGATGAGCGGCTATCTCGTCCTCGAGGCCGCCGACGGGACAGAGGCGCTCCGCATCGGGGCCCAGCATTCCGGCCGCATCGAGCTGGCCATCACCGACGTGGTCATGCCCCACATGGGCGGGCGTCACGTGGTGGAGAAGCTGCGGAGCCTGCGACCCGAGACGAGGATCCTCTACATGTCCGGGTATACGGACGACACGGTGCTCCGGTATGGAGTCGCCAAGGCGGAGGCGGCCTTTCTCCAGAAGCCATTCACGGCCGACGCGCTGACCCGAAAAGTGCAGGAAGTGCTGGAAGAGCCCCCGATGGTCGCGGCGCGGGTCGCGGGGGGCGTAGGCGGCACAGCGCGCGACGGGCTCTCGGGGCGCTAGACGCGAGCCGGGCGCCCGCCTTCGACGAGGGCGACCGAGTTGCCGAATTCCAGGGCGCTCTTGTAGCGGGCCGCGATCTCTTCGCTCCGCAGCCCGAGTCGGCCAGCCGCGAGAGACACCTCGTCCCACGCCCCTCGCTCCCACGCGAGCACCACCTCGTACACGCGCCGCAGGGCATTGTCGCCCCCGAGCAGCGCGGTACGTACGTCCTCCGAGACGGGAAGGCGATCGACGGCTTCGGGTAGCGGCCGACCGAGAAACGCGTCGATGGTGGAGAAGAGCCCGAGGAAGAAGCCGTCCTGGGCGAGGTCGCCCAGGGCCAAGTTGTGGAGCAGCCCCTCGCAGAAGCTCGCCCGGACCACCGAAGCGATGACCAGCTCGTTCGGCTGGTCGCTGCCCAGCGCGGCCATCGCCACCACCGAGGCCCACTTCCTCAGGCCCTGGTCCCCGAGGAGGAGAAGGGCGTGCTGGATCGCTGTCCGCCGGCCCGGCAGCGACGGAAAGTTTCGTTCCGGGGCGTCGTTGCGATAGATTTAACAGCGGCTGGTCAAGCCCACGCTTCCCCTGGGCGGTGGGTGGAGACGTGCACATGATGACGATGCTCGTCAGCAGATTCGACGTGTGACTCCCCCCTCTGGGTTCGACGCAACCTCGTCTTCACTTCCCGGCCGTCGCGGCGGGCGCGGCAAGCATGGCGCTCGGACGAGCCCTGGGTTGGCCTCGATCACCGTCGCGACCTCGCAGGACAATGGCCCCGGGGGCCCCCTGCTCGATGCCATCCGCGAGCTTCTCGCTATCGACGCCGTCGAGCCGCTCCCCAGCCTCGTCGTCCGGCTTTATGCGCGACTGCTCGGCGCGGGAGCGGCCACTCTCCGCATGGCGGAGGGTGGCGGACTCGTGACCGCCGCGACGTGGGGCAAGAGCAAAGAGCTGAAGGTCCCGCCCCGGCTCGAGATGGGGGAGTGCCTGGGCGGGCTCGCCGCCGCTTCGGGCAAGCTGCAGACCGCCACGGCTCTCGCGCGCGATCCCCGGATAGCGAAGGATCGCCGGGAGCTCTTTGCCCGCCTCGGCTACCGGGCCGTGCTCGCCATTCCCTTGACCATCGAGGGGCGAACCCTGGGGGTCCTCGAGGCCTTCTCCCGACGGCCCGCCGGCTTCACCGACGAGGAGGTGGCCACCGCCACCGCCTACGCCGGCCTGGCGTCGGTGGCTCTGGACAATGCGCGCCGCTTCGCCTTGGAGAATGGCGGGACGGCACAGGGTGACGCCGTGACGCCCGCGAGCATCGGTGAGCTCGACGCCACGCGCTTCCTGCGTCTCCTCGTCGATTCCACGGCTCGCCTGTTCGAGGCCCGGGCCTCGATCTGGCTCGTGGTCAAGGAGAGTGTGCTCACCGAGCGTATCTCGTCGGCGTCCGGGGCCACCTCCGAAGGCCGGGTGTTCCTCGGCGAGGGCCTCGCGGGGTGCTGCGCGCAGTCACGCCAGGGTCTCCTCGTGCGTGACTACCCGAGCTGGGCCCATGCTCTCCCCGGATCCGTGAAGGAGGGGATGCGCCACGCCATGGCCCAGCCCCTGCTCCTCCGGGGCCGCCTCGTGGGAGTCATCACCGCCGTCCGGAGCGGCCCGCACGCGGTTCCTTTCAGCGAGACCGACCTCGAAACTCTGGGCCGTCTCGCCCTCCAGGCAAGCGTCGCCGCGCGCAACATGGCCCTCGAGGAGGAGACGAGCCAGCGGCAGCGGGAGGCGGAGGCGCTCGCAGGCATCGCGCGCTCGCTCAACGAGCGCGTTGACGTGACCGGCGTGTGTCAGCAGATCGTCGACTGCGTGCTGACCGTGCTGCCGATCACCGCGGCGATGATCGCCATGCCCGAGCCGAACGGGGACATGCGGGGGATCGTGGGAGGCGGTGATCTCAATCTCAAGGCCTCCGACATCGTGCTCCCCCGGGGCGTGGGCATCACCGCCCGCGCCATGCTGACCGGCCAGGCCGTCTCGTCGGGGGACGTGCTGAACGATCCTCGCGTCGCCCTCCCCGATCGCATTCGGGCCAGCGTGGTCACCTCCGGCCAGCGCGCGCTCTTTGCCATGCCCCTGGGCCCGCCCGGACGGCCTATCGGCACGCTCACGGTGACGAACCGGAATGCGCTGAAATTCACCGAGGGCGAGCGGCGACTCCTCGAAGCCTTCGCCGATCAGGCCTCCCTCGCTCTCGAGAACGCCCGCCTGTACGAAGACGCGGAGCGGCGCAGGAAGGAAGCGGATGCGCTGGCTCAAGGCGCCCGGGCGCTCACGGGCACGCAGGACGCCATGCAGGTGGTGAGCCGGATCGTCGAGAGCGTCCCCGGCCTGCTTCCGGGCTGCGTGCATGCCGCGGTGGCCGTGCCCCGGGCGGAGGGCAACCTGGTGGCCGTGGCAGTGGGCGGGCCGCTGAGCAGCGTGTTCCAGACGGGGCGGCCGGTGATCAAGGGATCCATCGTGAATCGCGCCTGGCAGGAGCACCGCCCGAGCTGGACCGCCGATCTCCTGGCCGAGCCCGAGCCGGAAGAGCCGGAGCTCGCCGAGCGGCACCACGTGTTCCTGGAGGCGGGCGTCCGCGCGTATCTGGCCGTTCCGCTCTCCGTGCGGGGACATACGGTGGGCGTGCTCGGGATGGCGTTCAGCCAGCCCCGCGCCTTCCTCGGTCACGAGATCGCGACCGGCCAGACCTTCGCCAACCAGGCCGCCCTCGCCCTCGAGAACGCCCGTCTCTACGAGGAGGCCGAGCGGAGGCGTCGAGAAGCCGAGGTGGTGGCGGAGATCTCACGGACCATCAATGCTTCGCTCGACGTCGACACCATCCTGCAGCAGGTGGTCAATGGCGCCCGGGTCCTGTGCCAGAGCGACATCGCGCGCATCGCCCTCCGGGATCCCGAGACGGGTGCGTGCGTCTTTCGCTACTGGGTCAACACGCTCTATGACGGATGGGGCAGCGTGCGAATCCGGCCGGGGGTGGGGTCGCTCGGCGGACTGGTCCTCCAGAGCCTTAGGCCCGTGCGCACCGCCGATTGGAGAACTGACCAGCGGTTCTCCAAGGAGTGGTCGGCGGTGATCGAGAGCGAGGGCATTTCCGCCCAGATGGCGGTGCCCATCGTCATCGGAGACGAGGTCGAAGGATTGCTCTACGTCGACAACCGCTCCCCGCGGTCCTTCACGGATTTCGACGAGTCTGCCCTTGGCCTCCTCGCCGAGCACGCCGCGGTGGCCATCCGGAATGCCCGGCTCTTCACCACGGTGCAGGCCACCGGCCAGCGCCTGCAGACCCTCTCCGCCCGCCTCCTCGAAGTGCAGGAGGCGGAGCGCCGTCACCTGGCCCGCGAGCTTCACGATGAGGTGGGGCAGGCCCTGACCGCGGTGCGGATGAATCTCCAGATGCTGCGGCGCCAGCCCGAGACCGCGCTCTCGGCGGGACGCCTCGACGAGAGTCTCGGCATGGTGGACCACATCCTTCGCGGCGTTCGCCAGCTTTCCCTCGATCTCCGGCCGTCGCTCCTCGACGATCTGGGGCTTGCCGCGGCCCTCCGGTGGTATGTGGGCGCGCAGGCGGAGCGGTCGGGGATCTCCGGCGACGTGGTGACCAAGGACGTGCCCGCGAATCTCCCCGCCGCCACCGCCACCACCTGTTTCCGCATCGCCCAGGAAGCGGTGACCAACGCCATCCGGCATGCCCACGCCACGCGGATCACCGTGGCCCTCGGATCCACCGCGAAGGAGCTGGAGATCAGCGTGAGTGACAATGGCATCGGCTTCGATGTGGCCGCCGCGCGCCGGCGGGCCATTCAAGGCGCCAGCGCGGGACTCCTCGGCCTCGAGGAGCGCGTGGAGCTGGCGGGAGGCCGCTCGAGCATCCTGTCGACACCCGGAGAGGGAACCGTGCTCCGGGCCTGGCTACCCCTGGCGATTTCGCCACCAACAGCTGCTCACGAGGCAGCAGAGGGAGTCCAATGACCTCCGCCACCATCGCCCCCGACGAAGTCATCGAGAGTGAAGCGGTTGCACTGCTCCGCGTGGTGCTGGCGGACGACCATGCCCTCGTACGCGCCGGCATTCGCGCGCTCCTCGCCGGCATCGCGGGGATCGAGGTGGTCGGCGAAGCCCACGACGGCCATGAGGTGGTCGACCTGGTCGAGAAGCTCCATCCGAACCTCGTCCTCATGGATATCGCCATGCCCGGTCTCAATGGTCTCGAGGCGAGCGCCCGTGTCGTCAAGAGCAGCCCAGGGACGGCCGTCATCATCCTCTCCATGCACTCCGCCCAGGAGTATGCGCTGCAGGCGCTCCGGGCTGGAGCGTCGGGGTATGTCCTCAAGGACGCGGACTTTGCCGAGCTCGAGCTGGCCATCGCCGCCGTCGCGCGAGGGGAGACGTATCTGAGCCCGGCCATGTCCCGGCATCTGGTCGCGGATTTCCGCCGGCGGGTGGCCGACAAGCCCGATCCGCTCGAGCGGCTCACCTCGCGGCACCGCGAGGTGCTGCAGCTCATCGCGGAAGGCAACACCACCAAGGACATCGCGGCCAAGCTGAAGCTGAGCGTGAAGACGGTGGAGACTCACCGGGCCCAGCTCATGGATCGCCTGGACATCCACGATGTCGCGGGCCTCGTGCGCTTCGCCATCCGCGTGGGGCTCATCGCCGCCGGAGCCTGATCCGCTCGCCGGCCACCGGACGGTACTCGGAGGAGTTCATCCGCTTCTTCTCGAATCGCTATGCGCCGGTAGGAGCGGCCAACGATCCGACGGGATTGAACCAGCACCACGCCCGTAACCTGATCCGCCTCTACGCGCAGGCCGCCTCCACCAGCGGCTAGCTCGGAGACTCGACGCGCGGATGCCGCGAACGAGGCGGGCTAGGTCGCGCGGCCGAGCAGGAAGGACGTATCCGGGGGCCCGAGGGCAGGGGCGATACGAGCGGCCCGATCGGCGCCGAGCTTGTTCAAGCCGGCCAGCGCGGCCACTTTGTAGCACTCGGCGAGAGTCGGATAGTTGAAGACGTGATCCACGAAGTAGCGCACCGTCCCCCCGAGCGCCATCACGGCCTGCCCGATGTGCACGAGCTCGGACGCGCCCTCGCCGATGATGTGGACGCCCAGGACCTGCCCCGTCTCCTGATGGAAGAGGAGCTTGAGCCGGCCCGTGGTGTCGCCGATGATCTGGCCGCGCGCGATCTCGCGATAGTGGGCCATTCCCGCCTCGTAGGGCACGCCGGCCGCGGTGAGATCCTCCTCGGTGCGGCCCACGAAGGAGATCTCCGGGATGGTGTAGAGCCCGTAGGGGAAGAGCCCAGGCGCGATGACAGTCTGTAGTCCAAACGCGCTGGCCGAGGCGACCCGGCCCTGCTCCATGGACACGGAGGCGAGGCTGGGGAAGCCGACCACGTCACCCGCGGCATGGATGTGGGGCACGGGGGTGCGGAAGCAGTCGTCGACGTGGAGCCGGCCGCGGTCGTCGGCCTCGAGCCCTGCCGCCTCGAGCTTGAGCCCGGCCGTATTGCCCTGCCGGCCCACCGCGTAGAGGAGGACGTCGGCCCGGAGGGTCTTGCGGCTCTTGAGGTAGGCGGTCACGCCTCCCGCGGGATCGCGCTCCACGCGCTCCACGGACTCGCCGCTCCGGAAGGTGACGCGGTTCTCCCGCATGTGGTACATGAGCGCTTCGATGATCTCGCCGTCCACGAACTCGAGGAGGCGCTTCCGGCTCTCCACCACGGTCACCAGGGAGCCGAGGGTGGCGAACATGCAGGCGTACTCCATGCCGATCACGCCCGCCCCCACCACGATCATGGTGGCGGGCACGCTCTTGAGATCGAAGATGCCGTCGGCGTCGATGATGGCGGAGCCGTCCACGCGCACGTCGTGAGAGGTGGCAGGCACCGTGCCCGTCGCGATGACCACCCGCTCCGCGTGGATGAGGGCGGCCGGCCCGTCACCCTCGATCTTGATGGTGTGGGGGTCGACGAAGGAGGCATGACCCTCGAGCAAGTCCACGCCGTTGCGGGTGAACTGGCTCCGGTAGACGTCGTTCTCCTTGGAGATGACGTGATGGCACCGGAACATGAGGTCCTGGATGGTGATGGTCTGCTTCACGCGATAGGCATGGCCGTAGAGCCCGCGCTGCTGGAAGCCCGAGAGGTACAGCACGGCCTCCCGCAGTGTCTTCGAGGGGATGGTGCCCGTGTTGATGCAGACGCCTCCCACGCAGCGCAGGCGCTCGATGATGGCCACGCTTCGTCCGAGCTTGGCCGCCTGGATAGCCGCGTGGTGTCCGGCCGGACCCGTGCCGATCACCACGATCTCGTAGCTCATCATACGACGTCGATTAGAGCGCGGCTCTGTGTCATCCACGTGAAGGCTCCGTGACGTTGCCACATCTCTCTATCGGCACCTTTCCGCCTGTCCAAGAGGGGCAGATTAAGTCGTCGCACCGCCATGAGCCTATCAGATTGACGGGTGTGCGGTCAGCCTCTAGATTTTCTGCCCTTAGCAGGCCTGGAGAGGACGACCACATGGCGGACGACTCGGCCGACGAGCGTCGCAAGGCAACCAAAAGACGCCGTGGAGGATGCTCGGAGACGGTCAACCGGGCTATGGTGTCGCTCCTCGCCGTTTCACTCTTCTGCCTGCTCACCACGCTGGGCGCGGCCGACCGCTCCCTGGTCGCCGCGGGGGCGACGATCAAGATTCCGTTCGCTGACGCGCCCATGTCGTTCGTGGGTTTTCTCGTGGTGGCCCCGCTCCTCCTCGTGGAGGTCACGAACTACCTGTACGTTTTCTTTGGCTCCTGGCAGGAACGTGAAACGGAAAAGCCTGGAGTTGACGCGCGGCGGGCGAGCGGGTAGATTTTCTGCCTCGGACCTTTGCTTCGGTCGCCTAGCACCGGCCTCACAAGCTTCGTCCGCTTTCCTAGCCTCTCGCCAAGTCACGAACATGCCGAGCGAGAGCAGACCAAGGGAATCTTTGACGTGACATGGCCAGCGAACCCGAGAGCGCGTCGCCATGACCGTGGCGAACCTGAAACACGCGGGATGTTCGATTCTTACTATATGGTGAGCCCCGGTGACGTCCCAGACGTCGCGCGGCGGCTCGACAGGCGGGACGCGAGCTCGCGCCACACCTCGCCATGAGCCCGTGGGTTCGGCGGCGACTAGGTCGAAGCAAAGGGCCCTGGCGCTTCGATCTGGCTGTGCTGATCGTAGCTTTCATCCTCGTAGTCGCACTGATCCGAATGTGCCGTCAATGAAACTACGCGGGCCACGATGTCGCGCCCCGTGGTGGGCGGGGTTGACGCGCGTTTCGTAAGTGTGTGACTTCTCGGCCACGGACGATTGGCTCAGTTGGTAGGCTGGCCGCCAATGTCGTAAGTA
>DASYQB010000148.1:0-2241 GCA_036005985.1 Candidatus Methylomirabilota bacterium
GATCCGGCTCACCGTTCAGGTAGTGATAGTTGACGAGATAGCTGTACACGCGGCCGAGCCGGGACTCGTCGCCGAGCTCGGCCCCCAGCTGCTCCGCCTCCTTGGAGAGCTGCAGCACGTCGCGCAGCCGGCCGAGCTGGAGGAGCGGAGGACGGAGCTCGAGCCGGATGTCGATAGCCTGCTCGAGCTTGGCCCGCCCTTCGGGAATATGCGTCAGGGCCTGGAGCGCCTGGTCGAGAAGGGCGACCGCCTCCTGGTTGGCCGCGCGCGATACGGCCTTCAACCCGGCCTGGCGCAGATAGTCGATGGCCTTGTTCCAGATCTCCCCGCGCACCGCGTGGTGGGCCAGCCGCTCCACCTGCTCGCTCAGGCGATCGGCGTTGAGCCGCTCGAGCGATTCCATGGCCCGCGCATGGAGCGCGCGCCGCCGCCCCGTGAGGAGGCTGCCGTAGGCGACATCGTGAGTCAGGGCATGCTTGAACGTGTACTCGAGGGTGGGGAAGAGGGTGGTCTCGTAGATGAATTCCGCTGACTGCAGCCGCATGAGCGCGGAGCGCAGCGTCTCCTCGGGCAGCTCCACGATGGCCTCGAGGAGGGCGAAGGGCACGTCCTTGCCGATGACGGACCCGGCCTGGAGCAGCCGCTTGTCGTCCGGCTCCAGCCGGTCGATGCGCGAGGCGAGCACAGCCTGCACGGTGGGCGGCATCTGCAAGGTTTCCACCGCCGTCTCCAGACGGTACTGGCCGCGCACGCCGGTGAGGGCGCCCGTCTCCACCAGCGACTGTACGCATTCCTCGAGGAAAAAGGGGTTACCCTCCGTCTGCTGGACGAGGAGCTGCTTGAGCTGCTGGAGGGCAGAGTCGGCGCCCAGGATCGCCTGCAAGAGCTCTTCGGCGCTTTCCGGCTCGAGCGGATCGATGCGGAACTGCGTGTAGTAGCTCTTGCCGCCCCATCCGTGCGTGTACTCCGGCCGGTAGTTGACCATGAGGAGCATGCGCGCCGCGGGCAGGCTCTCCACGAGGCTGTCGAGGAAGGCCTGCGTCTCGCCGTCCACCCAGTTGAGGTTCTCGAAGATGACGAGGAGCGGCTGCACCTGGCTCTCGCGCAGGAGCAGGCGCTTGAGGGCGTCGAGGGTGCGGCGCCGGCGCTCGCGCGGATCCGCCTCCTGCCCGTCCGCGTCGTCCACCGGCACGTCGAGGAGCGAGAGGAAGACGGGAATGGTGCCGCGCAGGTTCTCGTCGAGAGTGAGGAGCTTGCCCGTGACCTTCTCGCGGATCCGCCGCGCGTCGTCGTGATCCTCGATGCCGAAATAGGTCTTGAGCAGATCGCTCACGGGCAGGTACGAGGTCATCTTGCCGTAGGAGACGGGCGAGCTCTCGAGGACGAGCCAGCCGTGGGTCCGGTGCGAATGGGTGAACTCCCAGAAGAGTCGCGACTTGCCCACCCCGGGCTCGCCCGATACCGCCACGATCTGTCCCTGCCCCGCCCGGGCCCGCTCGAGCGTCTCGCGGAGCCGGGTGAGCTCGCTGTCGCGCCCCACGAAGGGCGTCAGCCCACGCGCGGCGGCCGCCTGGAGCCGCGAGCGCACCGCCCCCGCGCGGATGATCTCGAACACTTCCACCGTCTCGGCAAGGCCGCGCACGGGCACGGGGCCGAGGGGGCGCACCTCGATGTAGCCCTCGGCGAGCCGGAGGGTGTCCTTGGTCATGAGGGCCGTGCCCGGTCGCGCGAGCTGCTCCATGCGCGCGGCCAGATGCGTGGTCTGGCCGATGGCCGAGTAGTCCATGTGCAGGTCGCTGTCGATGGCCCGCACCACCACCTCGCCCGAGTTGAGCCCCACGCGGATCTGCACGTCGATGCCCTGGCTGCGCCGGAGCTCGTCCGCGTACCAGCCCACCGTCTCCTGCATGCGCAGTGCGGCGTGACAGGCGCGCACGGCGTGGTCTTCGTGAGCCACGGGCGCGCCGAAGAGGGCCATGATGCCGTCGCCCATCACCTGGTTGACCGTGCCTTCGTAGCGATGGATGGCTTCCATCATGCGTTCGAGAACGGGATCGAGAATTCGGCGGGCTTCTTCGGGGTCGCGGTCGGCCAGGAGTTCCATGGAGCCCTTCACGTCGGCGAACAGCACCGTGACAAGCTTGCGCTCGCCCTCGAGGGCTCCCTTGCCGGTGAGGATCTTGTCGGCGAGATGCTTGGGAGTGTAGGACTGCGGATCGGCGAAGCGGGCCGCCCCGGGGG
>DASYQB010000149.1:0-3464 GCA_036005985.1 Candidatus Methylomirabilota bacterium
GGCTCCGGCAAGAGCACGTTCGTCAACGTGCTCACCGGCCTCTACCAGCCTTCGGCCGGCACCATCGAGCTACGCGGTCAGGCCGTCGAGGGACTCAAGCCCCATCGCATGGCCGAGCTCGGCGTGACGCGCACCTTCCAGAGCATTCGTCTCTTTCCCGACCTGACCGTCCTCGACAATGTCATGGCCGGCTTTCATCTCCAGCTGCGCGCCGGCCTGGGGGCCCACCTCGCTCAGACCCGGCGGGCGGTCGACGAGGAAGCCGCCTTCCGCGGCCAGGCCATGGCCCTGCTCGCGGTGGTGGGGATTGCCGACAAGGCGCCCGAGGTCGCCCAGAATCTCTCCTACGGCCAGCAGCGCCTGCTCGAGATCGCCCGCGCGCTCGCGGTGCGCCCTGCCCTGCTCCTTCTCGACGAGCCGGCGGCCGGCGTCAATCCGACGGAGATCCATCACCTCTCGGATATCATCCGCGGAATCCGGAACACCGGCGTCACCCTCGTGGTGATCGAGCATCACATGGAGCTCATCATGGGCATCTCCGACGTGGTGTCGGTGCTCGACTTCGGCGAGAAGATCGCCGAAGGCACCACCAAGGAGATCCAGCAGGATCCGAAAGTCATCGAGGCCTATCTGGGGTCGGCGGTGGAGACCGGCCATGCTTAGCGTGCGGTCGCTCCGGGTCGAATACGGCCATGTGCAGGCGCTGCGCGGGGTGGACCTCGAGGCCCGCGAAGGCGAGATCACCGCCATCATCGGCTCGAATGGCGCGGGCAAGACCTCGACTCTCATGGCCATCTCGGGGCTCGCCCCCGTCACCGAGGGGGAGATCCTCTTCCGCGGCGCGCCCATCACGGGGCGGCCCGCGCACGAGATCACCACCCTCGGCATCACCCAGATCCTCGAGGGGCGGCAGCTCTTCGCGGATCAGAGCGTCGAGGACAATCTGCTCCTGGGCGCCTACACGCGCCTACGCGACCGCGCGCGGGTGCGACAGATGATGGAGCGCGAGATGGACCGCTTCCCCATCCTGCGGCGGCGGCGAGGGCAGCTCGCGGGCACGCTCTCGGGCGGCGAGCAGCAGATGCTGGCCATTGCGCGCGGCCTCATGTCCGAGCCCACCGTTTTGCTCATGGACGAGCCCTCCATGGGCTTGGCGCCCCTCATGGTCCAGGAAATCGCCCGGACCATCCGCAGGCTGCGTGAGGAGGGCGCCACCATCGTCCTCGTGGAGCAGATGGCCTCGATCGCGCTCCAGCTCGCCGATCGCGCCTACGTGCTGGAGACGGGGCGCGTCACCCTGTCGGGCAGCGGCCGCGAGCTCGCCGACAATCCGGAGGTGAAGCGAGCCTATCTCGGCGGGTGAGGCCGCGACCTCGCCTGATCAGCTGCATGGTATGCTCCGTGGCGTGAGGGCCAAGTGGATCTTCGTCATCCTGGCGCCCACGCTTCTCCTCTTCGGTGGCAGCTTTCTCGCCCTGCTCTTCCTGCCTCATCCCGTTCCCAAGAACGCCACGCCCGTGCAGCGGCTTTATCTGAGCAACTGCGCGACCTGTCACGGGGCCAACGGGCACGGGTCGTGGCGCGCGACCATCCTCCTCATTCGACCGAAGGACCTCACGGACCGGCAGGCCATGGCCCAACTCTCCGACGAGTATCTGTTCAACCTCATCAGGAACGGCGGGGCGACGATCGGCAAGCCAGGCATGCCGGCCTTCGGCTATCATCTGACCGACGATCAGATTCGTGCGCTCGTCGCGTACGCGCGGACGCTGTCCGCCTCACCCTGAGCGCGCTTCCATCCATATTCCGGAGGACTCACGGATGACCACGGACTTGCTCGAGACCACCAGGGACGGCGTGGCGGTGCTCACCATGAACCGACCCGACAGGCTGAACGCGATGTCTGGCTCCATGCTCGACGCGATGCTGGAAGCGCTCCAGCGTCTCGCGGAAGATGGTTCGGTGGGAGTGGTGGTGCTCACCGGCGCGGGCCGGGGCTTCTGCGCGGGTGGTGACGTCAAGGCCATGGCGGAAGGTACCGAGCTGGGCGGCACCACCCTGGAGGAGAAGGCCCAGGCTCTGCGCTCGCGGATGGAAACCTCCCGGCTGCTCCACGAGATGCCCAAGCCCACCATCGCCATGGTGCGCGGGGCGGCGGCGGGCGCCGGGCTCTCCCTCGCCCTCGCCTGCGACCTTCGCGTGGCCAGTGACAATGCGCGGTTCGGGACGGCCTTTGCCCGCGTCGGCTACTCCGGCGACTTCGGGGGCAGCTACTACCTGACCCAGCTCGTGGGCACCGCCAAGGCGCGCGAGCTCTACTACACCGCGGAGCTGGTGGATGCCGGCCAGGCGCTCGCCCTAGGGATCGTCAATCGCGTAGTGCCCGACGCCCGCCTCGAGGAGGAAACGATGACCCTCGCGCGAAAGATCGCGAGCGGCCCTCGGGTGGCTCTCCGCTACATGAAGCGCAACATGAACGCGGCGGAGTCGGGCTCCCTCAAGGATCAGCTGGATCTCGAGGCGTGGCATCACACGCGGACGGGCATGACCGAGGATCACCGCGAGGCGGCGCGCGCTTTCGTCGAGAAGCGCGAGCCCAATTTCAAAGGGCGCTGAGGCCATGGCGCGTGTCCCCGATACTCTGGGCTCGCTGCCTCCCGATGCGCAGAAGGTCTACGATCGCATCACGGCCAAGCGGGGAAAGATCGGCGGCCCCTACGTGCCGCTGATGCACCACCATGTCCTCGCCGAGCACGTCTCCGACCTGGGCGAGTATCTCCGCTTCGGCAGCACGCTCCCCGGCGACCTCCGTGAGCTCGCCATCCTGATCACGGCGCGCCACGTGGCCCAGCCTTTCGAGTGGGTCACGCACGCGCCGGTCGCTCTCAAGGAGGGCCTGCCCGCCGAGATCATCGAGCACATCCGGGCGCGTGGCGACCTCTCGACTTTGCCCGCCCGCTACGTGCGGGCAGCCCGCGTCGTCCAGCACGTGCTCGCGCGCGAGTCGTTGCCCCAGACGCTTCAGGACGAGACGGAGCAGGAAGTCGGCCTCACGGGCGTGGTCGAGCTGGTCGTCCTCGCCGGCTACTACCAGACCATAGCCGCCGTCCTCTTCGCCTTCGACGTCCCCCTGCCCGAGGGCACTCCCGCGCCCTTCTAGCGCCGTGTACGCGGGCTGCGGGCCGGCAATTGCCCGGCGGGGCTGGGGGGTGGCCTCCCCAGACCACGCTGAGTCGCGACCCGCGGGGCCACTCGGGCCCGCCACGAGATGATGGTCTTACGCTTCGAAGAATCCCCCCAGAAGACACGGGTCTGGGGAGGCCACCCCCCAACCCCACCGGGCACGGCGTGGTAAATGAACTTCTCCGAGACTCAGAATGACGTCAGGTCAGTGAGATTCGACCGACGTCAGAATTGTCTGGCCAGCATGGTCCACAGCGTGGAGGGGCGGGTGGGGAGGGGGG
>DASYQB010000150.1:0-8574 GCA_036005985.1 Candidatus Methylomirabilota bacterium
CGATAGCCGATCTTCGTGCTGCGGTTCCACGAGCCGTGCTCGGCGATGAAGATCTGGTTGTGGTACGGCGAAGGGAACTGCGTGCCCGTGTAGAAGCGCATGCCGAGCGCGGCCACGTGGGGATCCAGGTTCCGCGCGGGCGGCGTGAAATCCGCACAGGGGCGGCGGCGGCCGAACTCGGGGTCGCTGATGGTGCCGCCGTGGCAGTAGGGATAGCCGAAATGCATGCCCGCCTTCGGCGCGTGGTTCAGCTCGTCGGGCGGTGAGTCGTCGCCGAGCCAGTCGCGGCCGTTATCCGTGAACCACAGCTCCCGCGTACGCGGATCCCAATCGAAGCCGACGGTGTTGCGAATGCCGCGGGCGAACGTCTCGAGCTCCGAGCCGTCGGCGTTCATCCGCATGATGTTGGCGTAGCGGTCGGGGTTCGGCTCGCAGATGTTGCAGGGGGCGCCCACGGGGACGTAGAGCTTGCCGTCGGGCCCGAAGGCGATGAACTTCCAGCCGTGGTGGCGGTCCCTGGGGAGACGGTCGGTCACCACCACGGGCTTGGGCGGTTCGTTGAGATGGCTCTCCACGTCGTCGAAGCGTAGGACGCGGTCGACGGCCGAGACGTAGAGAGCGCTCCCGTGAAAGGCGACGCCGACGGGCAGGGACAAGCCGGAGGCGAGGGTGAGAACCTCCGCGGGGGCACCGGGCTTCCACCGCACCGCATAGACCTTCCCCGACTGCATCGAGCCCACGAAGAGGGTACCCTTCGGGCCCAGGACCATCTGGCGCGCATTGTCCACGCGGGCCACCAGCTCGATGGCGAATCCCGGAGGCACCTTGATCGACGGGAGAGGAAGCGGGCCGGATTGTGCGCAGGCCGCGGAGGCGACGGAGGCGAGCAGCAGCACGAGCAGGCCGCCCACGAGACGAGACACGGTGACCCCTTAGCGGGGGTCCGGGGTGATGGATACGGCGATCAGCTTGTTGCCACTGGGGGTCACCACGCCCACCACGGTGACGGCGTCTCCACTGTTCAAGAACGCATACGACGTCTGGTCGAGCCTGGTCAGGTCAACGTCGAAGCCGCTGCCATCGTCGGGCACGAAGGCCATGCTCAGGCCGTTGATGCTGACCACGCGGCCGTGGAAGGCCCGGAGCTCCTCGGCCATGACCGCGCCCACGATGATCAAGAACAGGCTGACCGTGGTGAGGGCCCGCGCCACTTTTTTCATGAGCTCATAGTGTCCCGCCCACCCCGTGCCGTCAAGGCCGGCGGCTACTCGCCGCGCAAGGTCGGATCGAGGACGTCGCGGAGCCAGTCCCCGGTGCGGCTGATCACGATCGAGGTGATCATGAGCACGACGCCGGGGCAGGTCGAGATCCACCACGCGGAGTCAAGGTAGTCGCGCCCCTCCTGGATCATGCCGCCCCACGACGGCGTGGGTGGCTGGATGCCCAGGCCCAGGAAGGACAGCGTCGCCTCGAGGACGATGGAGCGCGCGAGCTCGAGGGTGGCCACCACCACCAGCGAGGCGAGCACGTTGGGGAGAATGTGGCGCAGCACCACCCGCATCATCGAGCCGCCGAGGCCGCGGATGGCCTCGACGAATTCCCGGCCCCGCAGCACGAGCACCTGGGCGCGGAGGATGCGGGCATAGCTGACCCAGCCGCTGAGCCCGATGACGATGACGAGGGTGGGAAAGCTCGGGCCGAGGACGGCGATGATGCCGATGGCGAGGAGGATGAAGGGAAAGGCGAGCTGGGCGTCGGCCACCGTCATGATGATCTCGTCCACCCGACCCCCGCGATAGCCGGCGATGAGGCCCATGGTGGAGCCGAGAAGTCCACCGACGAGGACGGCGGAGATGCCCACCACGAGCGAGACGCGCGAGCCGAACACGACGCGGGCGAGCACGTCACGGCCGAGATGGTCCGTCCCCAAAAGATGCGGCCGGCCGTCGGCGCCCTCCAGAGTGGGCGGCTTGAGACGGACGCGCAGCGACTGCCGCTCGGGATCCTGGACGACCCACGGCGCCACCACGGCCAGCACGGCGAGGAGGGCCACCACCGCCAGACCCAGCCGCATGAGCCACGGCATGCGCCGGCCGCGCGGCCGGGTCTTCTGCATGACGGCGAGGGCGAGCTCAGCTGGCGCGGGCGCGGGGATCGAGGAGGCCATAGAGGAGATCGACGACGAAGTTGATGATGATGAACATCACCGCGGCGAGGAAGACCGTGCACTGCACCACGGGATAGTCGCGGTTGTAGATGGATTGCACGGCGAGGCGGCCGATCCCCGGCCAGGAAAAGACGGTCTCCGTCACCACCGCGCCGCCGAGGAGCGTGCCGAACTGGAGCGCGGTGATGGTGAGGATGGGGATGGAGGCGTTCTTGAGCGTGTGCTTGGCCACCACGATGGCCTCCCCGAGGCCCTTGGCGCGCGCGGTGCGAATGTAGTCGGCGCGCAGCACCTCGAGAACGGCCGAGCGGGTGAGCCGCGCGATGGAGGCCATGGTGAAGGCCCCCAGGGTCATGGCGGGGAGCACGAGGTGCTGGAGACCGCCCCGCCCGGAGGTCGGGAAGAGGTCGGCCTTGAGCGAGAGGAGCAGGATGAAGAGGATGCCCAAGAAGAAGGTCGGCGCGGCCTGGCCCACGAGGGCGAACCCCATGGCGATGTGGTCGAGGATCGAGTTGCGCCGCATGGCTGACAGGAGCCCGATGGGCATGGCCACGATCGCCGCGAGGAAGAAAGCGGTCAGCCCCAGCTCGAGGGTGGCCCCGAGATAGCCGCTCACCACCGTGAAGGCCGGTTGTCGGAAGTGGAGCGACCGGCCGAAGTCGAGCCTGAGCGTATTGCCGAGGAAGACTGCGTACTGTACCGGGATCGGACGATCGAGGCCGAGCTCGCGGCGTACCCGGTTCATCTCGCTGATGGGCGCGTCGGGAGGCAGGAGGAGCGGCACGGGATCACCGGAGAGCCGCATGACGACGAAGACGACGGTGGAGACGAGCCAGAGAGCGATCAGGGCGCGGAAGAGCCGCTGGACGATAAACGGAAAAAGTCCGCGCATGGGGAAAGCCCCTTCACCCACGCCCTCTCCCCGCGGGGGAAGAGGGCAGGGACAGGGACGGCTCTACGCCCGGCGAAACTTGAAGTTGAACCGGCGGATCTCGAACTGCTGGTTCGGGTTCGGCGTGAACTCCACGTATTTCTGGAGCCCGTAGTCCTCGTAGGGCTGAATGACGGGCAGCCACGGGAAGTGCTCGAGGAAGACCTTGGTCATCTGGCTGTACGCCTCGGCGCGGAACTTCTCGTCCACGGAGAAGCGCGCGGCCGCCCCCAGCTCGTCGAACTTGGATTCGCGCCAGTAGTCCTGCGGACCGCCCGGCCCGAGGAGGCGCCACATCATGCCGTCGGGATCGGCGAGAGTGGAGGTGGGGTCGGACCAGTACATGCCCTTGAAGGTCTTCTCGCGGTTCTTCTGGGCACGCACGGAGAACTCGATCACCTCGACCTTGACGTTGACGCCCACGTCCTTCCACATGGCCGCGATGGCCTCGGACATCGCCTTGTCCTGTGAGACGTAGGCCACGGTGGTCTCGATGAAGATCTCCTCCCCCTTGTAGCCGCCCTTCTTCAACCGCTCGCGCGCTTCCTTGGGGTTGTAGGCGAGCGGCGGCAACTTGGGATCGAAGAAGCTATCGCCCTTGGCGATGGGCCCGTTCGGCACGATGCCGCGTCCCTTCCACAGCTCCTTCACGATGAGCTCGCGGTCGATGGCGAGGGAGAGCGCCTGCTTGACGAGCGGATTGTCGAGGGGCGGCCGCTTGCTATTCACGGCCAGCACGTAGAGACCCGCGTAGAGCGCACCGTCCACCCGCGTGGCCGGATTGGCAATGATTCGCTCCTCCTGGTCGGGTGGCACCTGGGTGATGACGTCTACCTCGCCCTTGAGGAGGGCGGCGATCCGCGGAGCGGTCTCGGGAATGGAGCGCACGATGAGCCGGTCGAAGTCCGGCTTGCCCCCCCAGTAGTCCGGATTGGCATCGAGGGTGAGGCGATCGTCCTTGACCCAGGACGTGAAGCGCACGGGTCCGGTGCCCACGGGCTTGGCGTTGAAGGCATCGTTGCCGACGGACTCCAGATACTTCTTCGGCACGATCTGACCGCCGTAGAAGGCGAGGCGGGCCGGCAGGAGCGGGTCGGGCTTCTTCGTGTGGATCACGAGCGTGTACGGGTCGGGCGCCTCGATCCGGTCGATGGTCGTGAACACCGTCGCGACCATGGTCTTGGCGTTCGGGTCGTAGGTGCGCTCGAGGCTGAACTTGGCGTCGGCCGAGGTGAACGGATCCCCGTTGTGGAACTTGACGCCCTGCCGCAGCTTGAACGCCCACGTGGTCTGCCCCTGGAGCTTCGACTCGAGGGCGAGGCCCGGGTAGAGCTTGCCGTCGGGATGGCGGCTGGTCAGGTTGTCGAAGATGTTGAAGCTCCAGCGAATGTCATTGGAGGAGGTGCTGAAGTGAGGATCGAGCTTGGAGATGTCGCCGCCCTGCGCGACCACCAGCTCCTTCTTCTGGGTGGTCTGCGCGTGCGCCGTTCCGGGCAGCGTCTGGGACAGGGCTCCGGCGGCACCCAGAGCCGCCGCGCTTTTGAGCAATTCTCGTCGAGTGACTGCCATCGATTGCACCTCCATTGGGTCGGTTCGGGCCACGGATGATGACAAAGAGTCCACAGCGGCGTGTGGCGACGTTTATAGGGCCTTCCCGGAGGCGTGTCAAGCGTGTCACAATCCTCCCGGAGGCACGGCATGACGAGCGCAGACGTGGTCATCATCGGTGGTGGCGTCAACGGCGCGAGCGTCGCCTTCAACCTGGCCCGGCTCGGCGTCCGGCGCGTGGTCCTCCTCGAGCGACGGCACCTCGGAGCGGGCGCTTCGGGCAAGTCGGGCTCCCTCGTGCGCATGCACTACACCAACGAGGCGGAATCGCGCCTGGCCTGGGAAAGCCTCAAGGTGTTTCGCGACTTCGACGCGGTGGTGGGCGGCGATTGCGGCTTCGAGGCGCCCGGCTTCGTCCAGATCGTGGATCCGGCTCACGCCGAGGCCCTCCGGGCCAATGTGGCCATGCAGCAGCGCCTGGGTATCGACACCCGGCTCGTCTCCCCCGAAGAGCTCACGGAGATCTCCCCCGACCTGCGCGTCGACGACGTCGGCGCGGCCGCCTACGAGCCCGGCTCGGGATTCGCCGATCCCAACGCCACCACGTTCGCGTTCGCGGCGGCCGCGCGCCGGCTCGGGGCGACTATCGAGACGGACTGCGAGGTGCTCCGCATCGTCACCGAGGGTGGCCGCGTGACCGGCGTCGAGACCTCCCGGGGGCGGGTGGCCGCTCCGGTAGTGGTGGCCGTCCCCGGCGCGTGGGCGGGCCGGCTCCTCGACCAACTCGGCCTCGACTTCGGGCTCACGCCCTACCGCGTCCAGGTTTCGATCTTCCGCTGGCCTGAGGGCTTCACGCGTCGTCACCCGGCGGTGATCGACTCCACGCGCAGCGCGTGGATCCGCCCCGAGGGGCGCGCGGGCACTCTCATCGGCGTCGAGCTGGGGGCGGGCCACGCCGATCCGGATAAGTACGACGAAGGGGTGGATGAAGCCTACGTGGCGCTGTGTCGTGAGGCGCTGGCCACCCGCTTCCCCGCCTTCGAGCGCTCCACCATGCGGGGGGGCTGGGCGGGCATGATCATGATGAGCCCGGACGGGCGGCCCATCATCGATCAGATCCCGTCCGTGCCCGGACTCTTCGTCATGCTCGGCGACTCCGGGACTTCCTTCAAGACGTCCCCCGCCATCGGCCGCTGTCTGGCGGAATGGATCGTCAAGGGCCGGCCAGAGACCGCGGACCTCTCGCGCTTTCGCTCCACCCGCTTCGCCGAGGGGCGGCCCTGGGTGGATTCCACGGACTACGGGATCGAGCGGCCGACCATTTCCCGCTAGGACGTTCCTACTTCGCCGCTTTCTTCGCCGGCTTCTTTCTCGCCGCCTTGGCGTGCTCGGCGGCGCGCCAGAGATACCACGAGGCCGTCGTCCGGTGCGGGCGCCAGCGCTCCCCGTACTGCTGCAGCGTCTTGGGAGAGGGCAGCGCCTTGAGCCCGTAGGCCGCGCGATAGCCGTCGCGCACCCCGTAGTCGCCGACGGGGAGCACGTCCTCGCGGCCGAGGGTGAACATGAGGAGCATCTCCACCGTCCACCGTCCCACCCCGCGCGCCTCGGTGAGCCGGGTCACGATCTCCTCGTCGGCGAGCCGGGCCACCACGCGGCGAGAGGGCACCACGCCGGCCGCCGCCTTCTCCGCGATGTCCTTGATGGCGCGAACCTTGGCCCGCGACAGTCCCGCCCCCCGCATGCGCCGGGGGCTCATGGCGAGCACCTGCTCGGGGCTGGGAAACCCGTCCCCGCCGAAGAGGGCGACGAAGCGGGCGAAGATGGCGGCGGCGGCACGGCCGTGCAGCTGCTGGTATACCACGGCCCGCACCAGCGACTGAAAGGGCGACCATCGGCGCTGGATCCGTATGGTGCAGGGCCCGATCCGGCGGATGAGCGCGCGCATGGTCGGATCAGTTTTCGAGAGGTGGCGCAGGGCGGCGGGGGTCATGGCGAGATCCTCATCGCAAGCGGTAGAGAGGCATCGGGCGCTCCACGCCCTTGAGCTCGCGAAGCCCGACGTCCTCGAGCTCGAGATCGACATCGAGACGCGCGCGCGTTTCTCCGGAGAGCACGATCTCGCCGCCCTGGGCCTGCGCGGCGAGCCGCGCCGCGATGTTGGTGGTCATGCCGGACGCGGTATAGGTCCAGCGGGTCCCCGCCCGCCCCTCGATCTTGGTGGCGCCGAGGAGGGCGGGGCCGGTGTTGACGCCGATGTGCATGCGCAGGGGATCGAAGCGGCGCTGGAGCTCCGCGCCGATCTCCGCGGCGCGCCGGTGAATGGCCCGTGCCGCGTCCACGGCGGCCCGCGCGTGATCGCCCTCGTGGAAGATGACCATGAGCCCGTCCCCCGCCGTCTCGTTGACGTCGCCGCCGTGCTTGACGATCTCGTCGAGGAAGGCGCCGAAGTAGCGCTGCACGAGCGCGTCGAGATCGTCGGGGGCGAGGCGCGAGGACAGCTGGGTGTAGCCGCTGATGTCGGCGAAGAGCACGCTCACATCGGTCTCCCGCTTGTCGAGAGAGGGTGCCTCGGGCGACTCCTCGATGAGCTCGCGCACGCGCTGGGGCACGAACTTGGAGAGACTGGTGCGGATGAGGAGGCTCCGCTCGAGCTGGCGCGCGTAGTCGAGCACCTGCTGATGCGCCTCCGCGTTTGCCACCGCCACCGCCGTCTGATCGGCCAGGGTCTCCAGGAGCTCGAGATCCTCGGCGGTGTACGCAGCCTCCGATCGCTTGGGTCCGAGCACGAGGAGCCCGCGCGTCTCCGCCTGGAAGCGGAGAGGCACGAGGACCTCCGCCCCCAGGGCGGCGTAGGCGCCGAGGGCGCCTTCCTCCAGCGCGGCGAAGCGCGGATCGGCGGCGAGCTGATAGCGTGAGAGCGCCCCCGACGTTACGCGAAGGACGGGCTCCAGCACGCCGCGGGGCGCGCCCACCTCGAGCCGGGCATGGGCCACGTGCATCGCCGACTCGATGGTGGTGGTGAGCCGCCGCTCGATCTCGCCCAGGTCGAGGAGGCTCGACATGGAGCGGGCGAGCGCGCCGATGGTGCGGGCGTAGTCGTAGCGCTCGCGGAAGAACGTGCGGTCCACGAGGCGCCGGAGGCGCTCGCGCAGGGGATTGAAGGCGAGGGCCACCGCGAACATGAAGGCGGCGGAGAACCACGTGGACTCCGCGAGACTGGCCTGGGCGAGGAGGAGGTTGGCGCCTGCGATGGCCAGCGCGTAGGCGGCGGTGATGAGGCCGGCAAGCGCGGCGTAGACCACGGAGCGCCGGATGACCACGGTGGCGTCGAAGAGACGGTAGCGCACGGTGGCATAGGCGATGGCGAGCGGGTAGAGCAGGACGAGGGCCGAGCCCCACTGCGGGTCGAGGGGGCCACGATAGAGCTGGGAGAGGGGGGCGAGCATGAAGAGCAGCCAGCCGCCCAGGCCCAGCCCGATGCCGAGGAGGAGCACGGTGATCTGCTGGTTCACCAGGGGCGAGGCGGCGCGCCGCCGCGTGTCGAGGAGCGCGGCGATCTTGATGGGAAAGGACAGCGCGGCGAGGCTGAAGAGGGTGACCACGGAGACGGGGTAGATCCATCCGTTGACCAGCAGCTCGGGCGCCCACGTGGTGAGGGCCACGAAGCTCAGGGCGGCGAGCGATCCCGCGGCGAGCGCCCCCGCGTACAGTCGCGGGATGACCCGGTGGCGCTCGAGCCACACTTCGCGCGGAGGGTTGGCGGGATAGGTGAGGAAGAACACCCAGCCGTGGACCGACAGCACGATGGAGATGAACCCGACCAGGCAGGCCGCGACGCGACTCGAGCCCAGGACCGATTCGGGGACGGCCACGTTGGAGACCGCCCACAGGCACATATAGATGAGGAAGTACCGATTGGGCCGCGCCC
>DASYQB010000151.1:0-3701 GCA_036005985.1 Candidatus Methylomirabilota bacterium
CTCGGCATCGTCGGAGAATCCGGCTCGGGCAAGAGCACCCTCGCACTGACGATTCTCCGAATCCTGCCCCCCGCCGCCCGCATCGTGCAGGGGCAGATCAACTTCGAAGGGGAGAACCTCCTCGACAAGTCCGACTCCGAGATGCAGCACATTCGCGGCAAGCGCATCGCGATGATCCTGCAGGACCCGATGGCCTCGCTGAACCCGCTCTTCAGCATCGGGGACCAGGTCGCGGAGCCCATGCGGGTGCACGAGCACATGGGGCGCGGTGGGGCGTGGACGCGCGCCAAGGAGCTGCTCGGCGCGGTCAGGATCTCGGCGCCGGAGACCCGGGTCCGCGAGTACCCGCACCAGATGTCCGGCGGCATGCGCCAGCGGATCGTGGGCGCCATCGCGATCTCCTGCGAGCCGGCGCTGCTCATCGCCGACGAGCCCACGACCAGCCTCGACCTCACCATCCAGGCCCAGTACCTGAGCCTCCTGAGCGACCTGCAGAAGCGCTATCACCTCGCCCTGATCTTCATCACCCACAACCTGGGCATCGTCGCCAAGATGTGCGACAAGGTGGCCGTCATGTACGCCGGCCGCATGGTCGAGTCGGGGCCGGTGCGGCAGATCTTCAACCGGCCCGCCCACCCGTACACCGAGGCGCTCTTGCGCTCGATCCCCCGCCTCACCGACAAGCGCGAGCGGCTCACCGCCATCGAGGGCCAACCGCCGGACATGACGTCGCCCCCCTCCGGATGCGCCTTCCATCCGCGCTGCCCGAAAGCCTTCGAGCGCTGTCAAGAGCAGGACCCGCCGAGCTTCGATGTGGCCGAAGACCAGCGTGCGCGGTGCTGGCTCGCGGACGGCCGATGAGCGAGGAGATGCCGATCGTCGAGGCCGTCAAGCTCACCAAGCACTTTGCGCTGAAGCGCGGCCTCTTCTCGGGCGCGGACCGCGGGGCGGTGCGCGCGGTGGACGGCATCTCGTTCGCGATCCCCCCGGGAAAGACGCTGGGCGTGGTCGGAGAATCCGGGTGCGGCAAGACGACGACGGCGAAGCTGGTGCTCTTGCTGGAAGAGCCCACGGGGGGCTCCATCCGGTTCCTGGGCAAGGAGCTCGGGGGGCTGGGCGGCGTCAACCTGCGCGACTATCGAAAGTCCGTCCAGGCCGTGTTCCAGGATCCGTTCGCCTCGCTGAATCCGCGGATGCGCGTGGGGACCATCATCGCCGAGCCGCTCATCACCAACGAGACCCTCGAGGCGCCGGAGGTCAAGCGCCGCGTCCGCAACCTGCTCGAGCTGGTGGGCCTGCCCGACCGCGCCGCCGACCTGTTCCCCCACGAGTTCTCGGGGGGCCAGCGCCAGCGCATCGCCATCGCCCGGTCGCTGGCCGTGTCTCCGAAGCTCATCGTGCTGGATGAGCCGGTCTCGGCGCTCGATGTCTCCATCCGGGCGCAGATCCTCAACCTGCTCCGCGACCTTCAAGCCCGGCTCGGCGTGTCCTACCTCTTCATTGCCCACGACCTCGCCGCCGTCGCGCACATGAGCCACGAGATCGCCGTGATGTACCTCGGGCAAATCGTGGAGATGGGGCTGGCGGAAACGGTCGCCCGTGATCCCAAGCATCCCTACACGCAGGCGCTCTTCTCGGCCGCGCTGCCCTCCCACCCCGAAGACATCCGGGAAGACATCATCCTGCAGGGGGAGGTGCCGAGCCCGGTGAACCCACCCGGCGGGTGTCGCTTCCATCCCCGATGCCCCTTCGCGATGCCCCGGTGCACGGACGAGCCGCCGCAGCTCGTCCTCGTCGAGGGGCGCCTGACCGCCTGCCACCTGTACGATCCGAAGGCGTAAGCCGACCTATCTGCCCAAGATCGGCGCGGTACCGCCCACCCTGGGCAGCCCACGCCGCGGATCGCCACCCCGCCCCCTCGGTCGGAACCCCGGCCCGCCTCTATCCGCCCATCGAGCGCGGAACTCCTCCGGTGGCATCGGTGTTGCTCTCTCGGGTGGACAGCATGGCACCCACGGAGGATGGACGCATGGAGCAGCTCAGGTCGGCAATCGCGGGCTTCCTGAAACCCGAGCCGGGACGTCGCCGGGACCGGATGCGGTCGCACGGGGCGAGCGAGGCCGGCTCGACGTGGCTTGACCGCCTCACCGATCTGCTGTTGATCTTCCGCCGCCCCGTGCCCGTCCCGGTAAGGACGCGGCGGCGCTTCTAGACCGAGGTCTCTCTAGGCCGTCCCACGCTCGGGAGCGGCCGGACGAGGCGGCTCGCTTACCAGGGTCCAGTCCTCGATTCCCTCGATGGCGGGCGGTGAGGACGATCGGGTCGTGAGCGTGCGGCCATTGCTCGGCGAGAACCAGACGAAGTCGACGGGTGCGCCCGTGTCCGCCACCGGCATGGCCTCCGTCTCGGGACCGGACGCACCTGTCTCCTTGCGCTCCACTCGGCGCGCGCGCTTGGCCTCCTGCTTGGCCTTGCGCTGGTCCTCTTTCCGCCGCCGGTCCCCCCGGTACATCCCTGGACGTCCCGCCATCATCGTCTCCCTTCCACCTGTCTCGTGAACGTGTGCGTGGGCCCTACATCACCGGGCCGATGATCCATGGCGCGAACTCCTCTTCGCCGACCCCCGAGAGCTCGCTCTTGCTGCGCTTGCCCGAGGCCACGGCGACCACTTCCTCGAAGATCTGCCGCCCGACCTCGGGCAGCGGGGTGCCCTCGAGGATCACGCCACAGTTGATGTCCATGTCCTCTTCCATGTGCCGGTACATGAGGCTGTTCGTCGCGAGCTTGATGGACGGCACGGGCTTGCACCCGAAGACCGAGCCGCGCCCCGTGGTGAAGCACACGATGTTCGCGCCCCCCGCGACGAGACCGGTGATCGACACGGGATCGTGCCCCGGGGTGTCCATGAACACGAAGCCGCGTGTGCTGATCGGCTCGCCATACATGAACACGTCCATCATCGGCGTGGTGCCGCCCTTGCTGACGCCTCCGAGCGATTTCTCGAAGACGGTGGTGAGGCCACCCGCCTTGTTCCCCGGCGCGGGATTGTTGTCCATCGCCTCGATGCCCCGGCAATACCACTCCCACCACTTGTAGCGATCGATGAGCTTCTTGCCGACGCCCTCGTTGATCGCCCGCCGGATCAGGAGATGCTCGGCGCCGTAGATCTCCGGCGTTTCCGCGAGCACCCCGGTGCCGCCGTAGCGGACCAGCTCGTCCACGGCCCAGCCGAGGGCGGGGTTGGCGGTGATGCCCGAGCTGCCGTCGGAGCCGCCGCAATTGGTGGCGAGTACCAGCTCGGACACCGGCTGCGACGTCCGCATCGCCGCATTGGCGATGGGCAGGAGCTTGGCGACCTCGACTGTCGCGCGCTCCACCGTCTTCCGGATGCCCCCGGCCTCCTGGATATTGATGACGAACGGGCGGCGCTCGGGATGGCCCGGCGCCGCCATGCGCTGCTTGTCGACCATGACCGCCGCCTGATTCACCTCGCAGCCGAGTCCGATCAAAATATAGGCCGCCACGTTCGGGTGCTTGGCGTAGCCGGCGAGGACGCGCTGCAGCGCCATGTGGTCCTCGCCGAAGAGCTTGGTGCCGCAGCCCGACTTGTGCGTGATCGCGAGCACGCCGTCGACGTTGGGGAACTCCTTCTGCACGTCGCGGAACTTGTCCTTCACGAACTGGCTCACGCTCGCCGAGCA
>DASYQB010000152.1:0-1993 GCA_036005985.1 Candidatus Methylomirabilota bacterium
GTGGGCGTGGACACGGAGGAGGATCTCCGGGCCGTCGAGGCCGTGCTCGCGCGCCGCGGTCGGTGACGGATCCCCGGGGCCTCTCATCGCGCTGGAGTTGCTCCTGTTCGCCCGCGAGAGGACAATGGCCGCGCCATGAGACCAGCGCCGTTCTATGGCTGGGTCGTACTGGGTGCGGCCTTCGCCATCATCGCGCTCTCGATCGGGACACTCTTCACGCTGGGGGTCTTCCTCAAGCCCATCGAGGAGGGCATGGGGTGGAGCCGATCGAGCATCGGAGCCGTCGGCCTCCTGAACTGGCTCGTGATGGGGCTCGGCGGGGTCGCCGCGGGCTACCTGTCCGACCGGTTTGGAACGCGCGTCGTCGTGCTGGTCGGCGGCGTCTTGCTCGGACTTGGGCTCGTCTTGTCGAGCCAGGTCAGCCAGGCATGGCAGCTCTACATCACCTTCGGCGTCCTCGTCGGCGCGGGGGTGAGCGCATTCTACGTCCCCCTCACCGTCCTCGCGATCCGGTGGTTCGACGATCGGCGGGGCATGGCGGCCGCCATCGTATCGGCGGGCAACGGGCTCGGCATCATGGCGCTGTCGCCGCTTTCGCGGTGGCTCATCAACGAGCTGGACTGGCGGAGCGCGTTCGTGGTCCTGGGCGACCTCGCGTGGCTCGTCGTGATCCCCTGTGCGCTCCTCCTCAAGCCCTCGCCGACGGCCGCCCCCGCGCCAGGTTGGGCGAGCGGGCGAGCGAGCGCCACGGCCCCGGTGGGGCAGATTCTGGGGTCGTGGCCCATCTGGGCCATCGCGCTCACGCACTTTGCGTGCTGTGCGGCGCACTCCGGGCCGATCTTCCACCTGGTTTCCCACGCCATGGACCAAGGGGTGGGGAGCATGGCGGCAGCCTCGATCCTGGGGGTCTCGGGCCTGTCCTCCATTCTCGGGCGCGTCGGCAGTGGGATCGTCGCGGACCGGATGGGGGTCAAGCGCACGCTCATCGCCATGCTCGCGGCCCAGGCAGCGCTGATCCCGGTGTACCTCGCCGCCACGAGCGAGGGCTCGCTCTGGGGACTCTCGCTGGTCTTCGGGGTGGCGTACGGCGGCGTGATGCCGCTCTATGCGGTCCTCACCCGGGAGTACTTCGGCGAGGCCATCATGGGCACGGCCTACGGCTGGGTGTTTTTCATCTCCTGCATCGGTATGGGGCTCGGATCCTTCGCGGGAGGAGCCATCCACGATGCCCTCGGCTCCTATCAGGGCCTCTTCGTCGGGTCCTTCGCCGTGGGGGCGATGGCCGTGGTCCTCGCCGCGACGCTCCGGCCTCCCGCCCTGCCGCGCCTCCAGACCGCGGAGGTCCGCGCTGCTTAGGCTAGACGCTGTGCGTCACCCCTTGTCCAGAGGGCCCCTACCCCCGTTTGCCGTTGACACGCCGAGGGTTCCTTGTTAAGAATTGCAACGCTTGAGCCTGGAACTGCCGCCCATCGATCCAGAGAAACTGCCCCTCGTTGGAACGCCGCCGAGTGAGCACGGGTTTACCTGTCAAGGAGGACGACACCTGTATGGAGACGACTGACCCGAAGACCTCGCCCGCGGCGGCGGATCCCCGTGTGAACCGGCGCACCTTCATCCGCACCACGGGCGTCGCGGCCGCCATGGCGGGCGGCATCGAAGGCATCCTGGCGGCGCGGCGCGCTCCCGCCTTCGCCCAGGGGACCAAGTTGCACTGGGTGCGCTGGGTGGACTTCATCCCCGAGTCCGACGTCGAGCTCAAGCGCCAGATGCCCGAGGCATCGAAGGCCCTCGGCGCCGAAATCGTCCTCGAGACGATCAACGGCAACGACTTGCAGCCCCGCATCACCGCCGCCATCCAGTCCGGGGCGGGCGCCGACATCTTCCTGTTCCAGTACAACTGGGCCCACCTCTACCAGAACGCGGTGATCGACGTCTCGGACGTCTCCGAGCCGATCGGCAAGGCGGAAGGGGGCTTCTACGACGTGTTCAATGC
>DASYQB010000153.1:0-5659 GCA_036005985.1 Candidatus Methylomirabilota bacterium
GAAGCGTCTCGCCCTCCGGATCGTCCGGGCGGGGCGCCTGTTCGACGATGAACGCGCGGAGCTCCCTAAGCCGTCGAACGGCTTGACTTGACTGAGCGCGTACGCAGAGGACCCTTCTTCCCGTACTCAATTCCGCCCGAGCCTGCCCTTGATTCCGCCGACGCCCCCAAGTATGCTCGCGGGAGCATAGTGAGACCGTGAAGAGCCATCGATGGAGATTCGGAGAGGGAAACTCATGCTGCTTCGTTTGCTCCTCGTCGTGCTGTGGGCCGCGTGGGCACCCGCCTCAGCGGCCCTGGCGCAGTCCACCACGGTGATCCTCTCCACGACCACGAGCACCCAGGACTCGGGTCTCCTCGACACCCTGGTCCCCCTGTTCGAGAAGAAGACCGGTCTCACCGTCAAGACGATCTCGGTGGGGACGGGGCAGGCCCTCGCTCTCGCCGCGCGCGGAGAAGCCGACGTCGCGCTCGTGCACGCGCCTTCCCTTGAGCGGAAGTACGTCGAGGAAGGCAAGATGCAGAATCGCCGGCTCGTCATGTACAACGACTTCGTCATCATCGGCCCCGAGGACGATCCGGCGAGGATCAAGGGCATGCCCAAGGCGGCGGAGGCCCTCAAGCGCATTGCCGACACGCAATCGCGCTTCGTCTCGCGCGGCGACAAGTCGGGGACCTACCTCCTCGAGCTCGGGCTCTGGAAGCAGGCGGGCCTCGAGCCCACGGGCGCCTGGTACATCGAGTCGGGGCAGGGCATGGGGCAAACGCTCGGTATCGCCAATGACCGCCGCGCCTACACCATCACCGACCGCGGCACGTGGCTCGCCTTCCAGAAGCGCATCAGCCTGCCCATCCTCGTCGAGAAGGACAAGCCGCTCCTCAACATCTACTCGGTCATGGAGGTCAATCCTGCCAATGGTCCTCGCGTGAACGTGGTGGGCGGCCAGGCGTTCGCCGACTTCATGGTGGCGCCCGACACGCAGGCGGTGATCAGGACCTTCGGGGTGGACAGGTACGCCCAGCCACTCTTCGTTCCCATCGCCGGCAAGAGCGACGCCGACTTCCCGTAGCCCGTGGAGCTGATCGGGCAGGGCATTCTCGAGGCGGTGCGCCTCCTCCTTTCAGGCGACGCCGAGGTGTGGAGCGTGACGTGGCTCTCCCTGCGTATCTCGGCCACGGCCACCCTCCTCTCGCTCGTGCTGGGCATTCCCGTCGGCACCGCTCTCGCGCTGTCGCGATTCCCCGGGCGTGGCTTCGTCATCAGCCTCGTCAACACCGGCATGGGTCTGCCCCCGGTGGTGGTGGGACTCTTCGTGACCATCGTGCTGTGGCGCAACGGCGCTCTGGGCTTCCTCGAGCTTCTCTACACGCCGACGGCCATGATCCTCGCCCAGCTCGTGATCGCCGCCCCCATCGTGATTGGCCTGACCCTGGCCGCCATCCAGCAGATCCCCGAGAAGTTCCGTCTCCAGCTCCTCGGGCTGGGCGCCTCCCAGGCCCAGGTGGTGTGGACGCTCCTGAAGGAAGCGCGCCTGCCCATGCTCGCCGCGGTCATGGCGGGCTTCGGCGCCGTCATCTCGGAGGTGGGCGCGTCGCTCATGGTGGGCGGCAACATCAGGAACTCGACACGGGTGCTCACCACCGCCACCGTGCTCGAGACGGGCAAGGGCAACTTCGACGTGGCCATCGCGCTCTCCCTCATTCTGCTCGTCCTCATGTTCCTCGTGAACTGGGCGCTGACGTGGATCCAGCAGCGGCGCGTCCTCTGACCTCGGGTATAATCGCCGCGTCTCCGAGCTCCTGGACCTACCGCCGAGCGCCATGGTCCCCGGGCCGATAGGGTGGGCCGGGAAACCGTCCCGCCTCCCATACTGGAAAGGAGCGACCCGCTCGTGATCGATGCCTTCCCCGCACGCCGGCTGCTTGCGCTCCTGACTTCCGCTTCCGTCGAAGCCGTGTTGAAGGGGCGGACAGGAGTCCGGTGAGTCCCGAGCATCTTTCCGCGATCTGGCTCTCCGTCAAAGTGTCCATCGTCGCCACCACTCTGAATGCGGCGATCGGCATTCCCCTCGCCTACCTTCTCGCGCGCCGTCGCTTCTGGGGTCGAGCGGCCGTCGACGTGCTCGTCACCCTCCCGCTCGTGCTTCCCCCCACCGTCACCGGCTACTACCTCATCGTCCTCCTCGGCCGGCGCGGCGTACTCGGCGCGCCGCTCTACGAGGCCACGGGCTGGAGCGTCGCGTTCACCTGGTACGCGGCAGTGATCGCCGCCACCGTGATGGCCCTGCCCCTCCTCGTGCGGACGGCGCGCGCGGCCATCGAGTCGGTAGATCAGAATCTCGAGCGGGCCGCGTTCACGCTGGGCCGCCCGGAATGGCGGACGGCTCTCGAGGTGACGCTGCCCCTGGCCCGGAACGGTATCCTGGCTGGCCTCGTGCTGGCCTTCGCGCGGGCGCTCGGCGAATTCGGGGCCACTATCATGCTGGCGGGCAATATCCCCGGCAAGACGCAGACCTTGCCGCTCGCCATCTACACCGCCGTGCAAACGGGCGAGGCGGGGCAGGCCATGACCCTGGTCGCCGTGCTCACGCTCCTGTCGTGCGCGGTGGTGATCGCGTCGGCCCGTCTCGGAGCGCGCCCGTGGTGAGCCATCGTCTCGAAGTCCGCCTCGTCAAGCGAATGCCCGGCTTCACTCTGGACGTCGAATGGTCGGCGGGTGACGGCGTCGCGGCGCTCTTCGGACCCTCGGGGGCGGGCAAGACCCTCACCCTCCAGTGCCTGTCCGGGTTGCTCGAGCCCGACTCGGGCCGCATCGTGGTGGGCGACCGCGTGCTCTTCGATGGGGCGGCGGGAATCAACGTGCCGCCGCAGCGGCGAGGCCTGGGCTATGTGTTCCAGGGCTACGCGCTCTTTCCGCATCTCACCGTGGCGGCCAATATCGGCTTCGGGCTGCGGGGGCGGCCGCGCGCGGACGTGCAGCGCCGCGTGGCCGAAGTGATCGAGCGCATGGGCCTGGGTGGCCTCGAGCATCGCCGGCCGCACGAGATATCGGGAGGCCAGCGTCAGCGGGTCGCCCTCGGCCGCGCCCTCGCGCCCGATCCTGCCTTCTTGCTCCTCGACGAGCCGCTCTCCGCGCTCGACGTGGGATTGCGCCAGTCCCTGCGCGAGGAGCTGGCGGCCATTCTGTCGGACTGGCACGTGGCGGCCGTCCTCGTCACCCACGATATCCAGGAGGCGTACCGGCTGGGCGATCAGATCGTCGTGTACGAGGCGGGCCAGGTGATTCAGGCCGCGCCGCGCAGCGAGCTCCTGTGGCGGCCGGCCTCGGAGCGGGTGGCGGGGATCCTGGGCATTCGCAACATTCTCCGGGGCACGGTGGTCAAAGCCTCTCCCGACCGCATCCAGCTCCGCTGGCGCGGGCAGCTACTCGAGGCGGTCAACTCGCCCGTTCGCTCGTATCTCCCGGAGCCAGATAGCCCTCTCGCCTTCTTCATCCGTCCAGAGTACGTGCGGCTGATCCGCAAGGACCGTGGCGTGACGGATCCCGCCCATCACATGAACCTGCTCTCCGGCGAGATCGTGCGCGAGGCCGACTTCGGCACCACCTTCACCCTCTACGTCCGGCTCGACGCCCCCGGCCGGCCCGCGCAGGGCGACTACGACCTCGAGGTCGAGGTGCCGCGGCTCGTCTACGAGATACTCGAGGTCGCGCGGGACCGGCGCTGGCAGCTCTCCATGCACCGCGGCGCCCTCCAGGTCTTGCCCGCCTCCTGGTCGAGCGACGAGGAGCGCCGATGACTCCGGTGGCCGAGCTCGCGGGCCTCCGGGTCTCTCACCACGGGCGCGTGGTCCTCGACGTCCCCCATCTCGCGGTGACTTCCGGCGAGGTCTTGGCCCTCATCGGGCCCAATGGAGCAGGGAAGTCCACCCTCTTGCGCCTGATGGGCCTGCTCCAGACCCCCGACGCGGGGACGGTGCGCTTCCAGGGCGAGAGCGTGACCGCCGCGCAAAGCCTGAGCGTCCGGCGCCACATGGCCAGCGTGTTCCAGGAGGCACTCCTCGCCGACGCGACGGTGAAGGCCAACGTCGCCATGGGCCTGCGCTTTCGTGGCGTGCCGAGCGAGCGCATCGAGCGGCAGTGCGCGCACTGGCTCGCCCGCCTCGCCATCGCCGGCCTCGCCGATCGCCCGGCGCGCACGCTGTCCGGAGGCGAAGCGCAGCGGGTGGCTCTCGCCCGCGCGCTCGTGCTCGAGCCCGAGCTCCTCCTTCTCGACGAGCCGTTCTCCGCGCTCGACCAGCCTTCGCGCGAGTTGCTCATCGGCGACCTCGCCCGCATCCTCCGGGAGGATCGCGTGAGCACCGTGCTCGTCACCCACGACCGCGCGGAAGCGATGACCCTGGGCGATCGGGTCGGCGTGATGATCGGCGGTCGCCTCGTTCAGCTCGAGGACACCGCCCAGATCTTCCGCGCCCCCGCTTCCGAGGAGATCGCGCGCTTCGTGGGCATCGAGACCATCCTCGATTGCCGCGTCCTCCGGAGCGAAGGCGGCGTGACGGTACTGGATGCGGGAGGGCGAAGCGTGGAGGTGGCCGACCCGGCCGAGCCCGGCGAGATCGTTCGGCTCTGCCTCCGACCCGAGGATGTGACGCTGTCGGCGGGCCGTCCCGAGGCCGGCGGCTCCAGCGCCCGGAATCATCTGGCGGGCCGCGTGCTGCGAGTGACGGCGTCCGGTCCGTATGTACGCGTCATTGTGGACTGCGGATTTCCGCTCGTAGCCCTCGTGACGCAGCGCTCCGTGGACGAGCTGGGCCTTCGCGACGGAGCCTCGGTGGTCGCGCATTTCAAGGCGACGGCCGCGCATCTCCTTCGTGGCTTGGCGAGTCTTGACACTCGGAATCCGGCGGGAGTATAAGAAAGCACCACGGCCGCAACCTCACCCTACGAGGAGGTCCCTATGGCCGATCTGGAACCGTTGATCACGCGTCTGGCCGCAGAGAACCCCGAATTCCGCACCCTCCAGGAGGAGCACGTTCGCTACGAAGGGGAGTTGCGGGAGCTCAACAGTCTCGGATTTCTCACCGCGGACCAGCAATGGCGAGTCAGCGAGCTGAAGAAGCTCAAGCTGATGGGCAAGGACCGCATGGAGTCGATGATCCGCCACGCGCGCGACGCCGCGCACGCCTGACGCGTAGCAGCAAGCTGAAGCTCCCATGCCGCCGTCACGGGAAGGGCGGGGTTTCCTCGGCCTCTCCCACCTGACGCCATCCGGCGAAGCCCGGATGGTGGACGTCTCGCCGAAAAAGGAGACGGCGCGGGAAGCGGTAGCACAGGTGATCGTGAAGATGCGTCCAGCCACCCTTCACGCCATCCGGGCCGGCCAGACGGCCAAGGGTGACGTGTTGGGCGTGGCGCGCACGGCTGGCATCATGGCGGCCAAGCGCACGCCCGGTCTCATCCCGCTCTGCCACCCGCTCCGCATCACCGGTTGCGATGTGACGTTCGCCCTCGATAACAAGCGCTCCACGGTGACCATCCAGGCTCGCGTGCGCACCGTGGACAAGACCGGGGTCGAGATGGAAGCGCTGACCGCGGCCGCGGTGGCCGGCCTTACCGTATATGACATGGTCAAGGCGGTGGACCGCGGCATCGTGCTCACCGG
>DASYQB010000154.1:0-5259 GCA_036005985.1 Candidatus Methylomirabilota bacterium
TCTTATAGCGATGTCCATCAATCCCGTCCACCTCCGCACCCTCCACGAGATCGTGCGGCTCCAGAGCTTCTCGCGGGCCGCCGAGGTCCTCCACCTGAGCCAGCCTGCGGTAAGCCTGCACATTCGGCAGCTCGAACAGGCCTTCGCCATGCCCCTGCTCGAGCGCGTGGGCAAGCGGGCGGAGACGACCCGGGCGGGAGCGCTCCTTCTCGAGCGCGCCGGCCGCGCCCTCGAAGCCTTCGACGCGGCGGCGGCGAGCATCCACGCGCTCCGGGGAGTAGTGGCGGGACGGGTGCGGGTGGGCACAGGAGCCACCGCCAGCATCTATCTCCTGCCGCCCATCCTCCGCCGCCTACGGGCGCGCTACCCGGAGGTGGAGCTGGTCATCGTCACCGGCAATACGACGGAGATCGCCAAGGCGGTGGCCGAGAATGCCCTGGACGTGGGGGTGGTCACCCTGCCCGTGCGGCCACGCCAGCTCGTGGTGACCCCGTTCTACACAGACCGGCTCGTCGCTATCGCTCCCCGCGCCTGGCGTTGGCGGAGCCGCCGGGGCCGCCGCAGGTCGCCGGGCCGTAGACGCGCCCTCACCCCGGCCGATCTCGCGCAGGAGCCACTCATCCTCTATGAGCGGGGCGGCACCATTCGCCAGGTCATCGAGGACTGGTTCAAGCGCGGCCGGGTCACCCCCCGGGTGGCCATGGAGCTGGGCAATAGCGAGGCGATCAAGGAGCTGGTGAGCGCAGGGCTCGGCCCGTCCATCACCTCGTGGGCATCGGTGAGAGCGGAGGCCCGCGAGGGAGAGCTGCGGGTCATCCCCCTCTCGCCTCGTCTTGTCCGGCGGCTCGGCGTGATCAAGCGGCGCGACAAGCCGGACAATCCGGCGCTTCGTGCCCTCCTCCGCGCCCTCGAGCGGCGCGGGAGCCGCCGCGTCAGTTGACCTTGCGCTCCCGACCTGCCCAGTAGGGCTCGCGCAGTTTGAACTTCTGAAGCTTGCCCGTGGCCGTGCGGACGAGAGCATCGCGCAGCTCGATGGAGGTCGGGCACTTGTAGTGGGTCATGCGGCTCCGGCAATGCTCGACGAGATCCTTTTCGGTCGCCGACGCCCCGGGACGCAGGACGACCAGGGCCTTGATGGTCTCGCCCCATTTCTCGTCGGGCACGCCGATCACGGCCGCTTCGGCCACCGCGGGATGCTGGTAGAGGCAGTCCTCCACCTCGATCGAGGACACGTTCTCCCCGCCCGTGATGATGACGTCCTTTTTGCGGTCGGCGATGGCGATGAAGGGCCCCTCGCCGAAGCCCCCGTCTCCCGTGTGGAACCAGCCGTCCACGATGGCCTTGGCGGTCTCCTCGGGCTGATTCCAGTACCCCTCGAACACGTGGTTAGAACGGGCGAGGACTTCCCCTTCCTCATCCACGCGCATGCGCACGCCGACCGCGGGCACGCCCGCCCGGGACAGCCGGCGCGCCCGCTCCGTCGACGCGAGCCCATCCCATTCCGCGGGAGCGCGGTTGATGGTGAGGAGCGGCGAGGTCTCGGTGAGGCCGTAGATCTGGATGAATTCCCAGCCCAGCTCCGTCTCGATGCGCTCGATGGTCTTGGAGGGCGGAGGCGCCCCCGCAATGACCACGCGCATGCGCCCGCGGCCCGGCACCTCCACGCCCTTCTGCCGGCGCACCGCTGCCGCGTCGAGCACGGCCGCGATGACCGCGGGCGCGGCATTGAAGAGGGTCACGCCTTCCGCGGCGATCCGGCGCAGGATCTCCTCGCCGTCGATCTTGCGGATGATCACCTGGCGGGCGCCGATGCCCGTGACCGCGTAGGGCATCCCCCAGCCATTGCAGTGGAAGGTGGGCAGGGTGTGGAGGTAGACGTCGCGGTCACTCAGGCCGAGGTGCCACCCGAAGGTCACGGCGTTGAGCCAGAAGTTGCGGTGGGTCAGCTGCACCCCTTTGGGTCGCGCCGTGGTGCCCGACGTGTAGTTGATCGAGACGGTGGCATTCTCGTCCGTGACGTGCAGACGGGGCTTCGCACCCTTGCGGAGAAAGAGCTGCGGGTCGGTGACCGACCCGAGGACGAAGCGATGTTTCACGGGAATGTGGCGGAGCGCCTCGTCGAGCTCGGCATCCACGAGGAGGACCGACGAGCCCGAGTGCTCGATGACGTAACGGACCTCCTCCGGATGCAGGCGGAAGTTGACGGGTACGAGGGTCCGCCCGAACACGCTCACTCCGAACAGGCTCACGAGAAAGCGCGCGGCATTGGGGGACACGATGGCTACGCGATCGTTCTCGGCCATCCCGAGATCGTCGAGGGGTGCCGCGAGGCTCCGCGCCATCTCGGCGAACTGGCCGTAGGTGAAGCGGCCGAGGCCGCCCCCGGGCGGATTCGGCTCGTCGACCACCGCCTCGCGATCGCCGTAGACCAGCTCGGCGCGCTCGAGAAAGTCACTCAGGGTGAGGGGAACGATCATGACCGTGCTCCTTCGGTGAGATACCGCCACGTGCGCCCATGGCTGACCATGCGGCCAGCGGTGGGCACGCCGAAATGAGTGCCGAGAATGGTGACCTCCCGGTCCGCGTAGCGCGCGCAGAAGGCGCGGCGGGTCGATCGCGCCATGGCTTGATCGTCGCAGAAATTGCTGTTCCAGTCGGGCTCCCCGCACTGGACAGGGTGATGCATGAGATCGCCCGTGATCACCGCCTCGTGCCCCTGGGAGCTGACCCGGAGGCTCACGTGGCCCGGAGTGTGGCCGGGGGTGGGCTCGAGAGCGAGCTCCTCGCTGATCCGGTGATCGCCCTCCACGAGGTCGGCGCGGCCCGCTTCCACCACGGGCCGCACACTGTCCGCGATAATGGGCCCGTATTCATCGCCGTCGCGCGTGGACCAGTGCTCCCATTCCTTGCGTGCGAAGAGGTAGCGCGCCCGCGGAAAGGTGGGCACCCACCGCCCGTCCTGGAGCCGGGTGTTCCAGCCGATATGGTCCACGTGCAGGTGCGTGCACAGCACGACGTCGATGGATTCCGGCGGGAAGCCGGCCGCGCCCAGCCGCTCGAGAAAGTCCGTCTGCAGCATGTTCCACGTCGGATTCGCGCGCGGCTTGTCATTGCCCACACAGGTGTCCACGAGCACGGTGAGGCCGGGCGCCTGGACGATGAAGCTGTGAATGCTCATGAGAAAGCGCCCGCGCTCGTCGAGGAAATGGGGAGCCAGCCAGTCGCGGTGACGCTCCACGCCCTCCTTGGTCGCCTCGGGCAACACCCAGGTGGGGCGAGTGGGGCCGTACCACTCCACGACGTTGCTCAGGCGGACACGTCCGATCTCGAGTGGCTTCATGGCATCGCTCCGGGGCACGATAGTGGGCCGAGGGCGGCCCGTCCGTCAAGAGCGCTCGCTAGTGGACGCGGTAGTCCTCGATGACGCCGAGGATGCGCTGGCGGGCGGTACTCCGGACCGGTTCGGCCAGGTCGCGGCCGACATAATCCTCTTCGATCTCGAACATCTTCACGAAGCGCGGAGGGGCGCCGGCCGGGGTCCTTTCCACGAAGGTCCCCCGCCCGTCGAGGACGTCATCCCACGTCTCGCGGAGGAGGGTCCAGAAGGCCCGCCGGGGCTCGGCGAAGGCCTTGGCCGCCCCGCACTCGGCGTCGGGCAGCCTCACGTACCAGTTCTTCCCCGTCTCGCGGGCGAGCGGGGCGCGCGCGGCATCACCGTGGATGATCTTGGTATTGTCCTGCCGCTCCAGCCAGCTGTTGCCGTAGGCGACCACGCGCGTATGGCGGTCGAGGGCGTTGTAGTCCGAGCGGCCCATGTCCCGACTCTCGCGGCCGGGAATGGGCGCGTAGCTCTGGCACGACCAGTCGGGATAGGCGGTGTCCGTCGACCACGGCGCGGCGCACTGGTAGCGAAGGCCGTCGTCCAGATTGGTCACCCGCCGCGTCCACAGTCCCGGCGTCGACCGGAGGTCTTTCACCTGCCACGTCTGGGGCGCCACGAAGTCGTAGAGGAAGGCGGCATCGAATTCCCAGTCCTCCGACTGGTGCCGGATCTCCGTGCCCGTCCGGGGCACGCCGTTGGGGTCGGCGAAGAACAGGATGCGCTGGAGCCGTATTCTCCGGGGAGAGAGCGCCTCGGCGGCGATCCATTCCTTCACCGACTTGTCGCGATTGACGTCGTAGACCCGCGAGTCCTTTACGTAGCCCGGCTTGAGGCTCTCCGTCTCCACGTAGCTGTAGTCCACGAGGTAGCAGCCGGCGAGACTGAGAATGGCGCGGCGGCCGCGCTCCAGCTGACCTTCGGCGGCGCTCGCCCCACCGCCGAGGGCAGCCAGCAGCATCAGCACCGCGCATGCTCGAAAGACCGCCATGCCGGTCAGGATGCCTTTCGTCGACGCCCACGTCAACCGACTAGACAGCGGGCGACTAGACAGCGGGCGACTAGACAGCGGGCAACTAGACCGCGAGCACGATGCCGTCGTGGCCGGGATCTGCGCCACCGTCGAGGCCGTCGGGATGCACACGGATGGCGTGCACCGCGGCAAAGCCGTACGTGTAGGGATTCCGCACGACCTCGTAGCCCCGGCCCTCGAGCTCGCGCTGGACCCCGCGCGGTATGCGGTTCGACACGTCGATGGCATTGCTGGTGGCGGAAAAGCGCGGCGCGCTCACCGCCTCCACCATGGTCATGTTGAAATCGATGGCGTTCAGGAGCACCTGCAAGACCCCCATGGCGATCTGCGTCGCCCCCGGCGCGCCGATGATGATATGCGGCCGCTCGCCCTCGTACACGATGGTCGGGACCACTGAGCTGAAGCGCGCCTTGCCCGGAGCGAGGCTGCCCGCCCGGCCGGGGCGCGGGTCGAACACCCCCATGCAGCCGTTGTACATGAAGCCCAGCCCCTCCGTGACCACCCCGGAAGGCATGCCGAGGGAGTGGGTCATGGTCACGCAGTTGCCATCGGCGTCGATGACGGACACGTGGGTGGTATCGCGGTGCGGGAAGCCGCCCGCGTTGAAGCGCGGCACCTCGGCCTTCCGCTCCGCACGAATCTCCTCGGCGAGGGCCGCCGCATGCTCCGGGCCCGTCAGACGCTCCACGGGCACGTCGACGAATCGCGGGTCCCCCACGTGGCGGTCCTTGTCGATGGTCGCGCGCTTCATGGCCTCGGCCACGATCCGGATGTACTCGGCCGAATTGTGCTCGAGGTCGCCGAGGGCGAAGCGCTCCAGGATGTTGAGCATCTCGATGAGCATGAC
>DASYQB010000155.1:0-7541 GCA_036005985.1 Candidatus Methylomirabilota bacterium
CGCGCGGCCGCCCGCCCGGTGCGTATCGAGGTGGATAGAGCCCCCCGCCGGCGTATACCGTAGGGCGTTTTCCACGAGATTGAGGACGACCTGCTCGATTCTCGTGACATCTCCGTCTATCCACACGGACTCGCCCTGCACTCTGATGGAATGGTCACTGGTCTTGCCCACTGCTCCCAGGGTATGCAGAGCACGCTCCACGGCCTGGAAGAGATCGAGGGGGCCACGGTCGAGGCGGATCTTGCCCGTGACCACGCGGCCCACGTCGAGGAGATCGTCGATCAATCCCCCGAGGTGCTGGACCTGGCGCGTAATGATTTCCCGGGCATGCGTCGCCGACTGGCCGCGGGCGTCCTCCACGCGATCGAGGATGTGCACGGCATTGCTGATCGCCCCCAGGGGGTTTCGGAGCTCGTGGCCGAGCATGGCGAGGAACTCGTCCTTCAGCCGATTGGCCGTCTCCGCTTCGGCACGTGCGGCCTGCGCCTCCTTGTACAGCCGGGCGTTCTCGATGGCACTGGCCGCCCGGTGGCCCACCGTCTCGGCGAGGGCGAGATCCATGGGGGTGTAGCGACGCGCGGACTCCGTGATGGCGAAGCTCACTGCCCCCAACACCCCGCCGGGGGCGACGAGGGGCACGATCATCCAGGACCTCAGGTCCAGCCGGCGAAGCATCTCGAGATGCTCGGGATTGCTCGCCGCCTCCGCGAGGTCGGCGTCCGTGGCCCGGGATACGAGCACCGAGCGGCGGGTTCGGATCACCGCGGGCACCCCGCGCGATGCGGCCGCGTTGAAGCCATGGCGGTTCCGATTGTCGAGCACGAGTTTCTCCTTGTCGGCGTCCACATGCGCGTGCGCGACGCGCCGGATGGTGCCGTCCTCCTGGAGCAGGTCCACCGCACAGAGATCGGCGAGGAGCGGGATGGCGAGCCGGGTGAGGCGGACGAGGGTCGCATCGTAGTCGATGGACGAGCCGAGCATGGCGCTGGCCTCGGCGAGGAAACGCGCGCGCTTCTCCGAGGTCTCGGCGAACTTGCGCGCAGCCTCCGCCTCGGGAACGAGGGCGAGATGCTCTTCGTCCACGCGCTTCTTTTCCGCCACCACCGCCGCGAAAGCCAGGGCGAGCGCGGCAGTGAGTCCCACGAATGCCTGGAGGAGCAGGAGGGACTCGTTGGGGTCGTCGCGATGGAAGGGGCCCTGATTGTGGAGGGTGCCCCAGAGGGCCATGGAGGCAAGCACGAAGGATGCAGTGGCCGTCTCGCGCTGGCCAAACCTGAAGGCCGCCCAGACGAGCGGGGGCACCGCGATGAAATCGATCGGATAGTTTCGCGGGCCGATCAGGAGAACGGAGCCGAACACGAGCTGGCCGACCACGATGAGCGAGAGGAGGAGGAGGCCGCCCTCGACGAGCCGCGAGGTTCCCCAGCGTGACCGGGAGGGCTCCGCCCACAGAATGAGCAGGGGTGCCACGAGGGCGTCGCCCGCCGCGTCGCCCAGCCACCACGTCAGCCAGATCGAGGGGACGTCTCTCCACGGAGCGAAGCCTCCGAGGACGAGCGAGCCCACGCCGATCGTGGCGCTGACCATGGTGCTCACCAGCCCGGTGAGGACGAAGAACTTGATCACGTCCTGGCCACGATCGAAGGCGCGCAGACCAGAGGCGAAGCGCATGACGAGGTAGGCGCCCACCACCGCTTCGAGGGTATTGCCGGTCGCTATACCCAGCGATGTCGCCACGGAGCCGGCGGTGGTGATGTTCGCTACGAAGGCGCCCACGAACACCGCGGGCCACATGCGATAGCCCCGGAGGAGCAGCGCGGCCAGCGCTATTCCGGCAGGCGGCCATACCGCGGTGGCGCTGGCATGGACGAAGGCAAGGGTCAGCCCGAGCTTGGCGGCGAGGACATAGAGCGTGGCGATGAGGACGAGAGCGAGTAAATCGGCGGGGCGCAGGCCCGGACGAGCGCTGGCGCTCGTGGCTTCCTCGCCGATCCTCGTGGGTGTCTCGTCACCCGCCAGGCGCATGAGCCCTCCATGGAGCGATCCGGGAACGGACGGGCTGCCGAAAGGAGTCAAATTATAGGGGCATGGTCGTGGAAGCCGTCAAGGAACAAAGACGGGGCGCGTGGCACATGGATTGCGTCAGGTACGGGGGTAGGAGTGGTCACAAGTTACTCGAAAACAGGGAGGGCCCGGCATGAGCGAGCAGAGACGCAAGGCCCAGCCGTCGGCGCAGTCCGAGGAAGCAAAGGAGGCTCACCCCAGTCAGGCGCTCGAGGAGAAGGGCAAGAAGATCGGTGCTGATCTCGATGCACTCCTGGACACGATCGATGATGTCCTCGAGGAAAACGCCGCGGAGTTCGTCAGGGATTACGTCCAGCACGGCGGACAATAACGGTCGCGCAAGCCGTTTAGCGCACACGACGTCCCGCGTTGGCTCGACCCGACGCTCAGTGGCGGGAGGGAAGCTCGTGCGCCGCGCCAACGTCCGTGGCGTCGCCGCTCGAGGAGCAGCTCCTTCCTGAAGAGCACTTCCCATTCCTCGAACGTGAGCTCGGCCGTCTTCAGATCACGATCCACCGCGGGCAAGCTCTCGTTCCGACGTGGTCTTGATGCCCAGCCAGATCTTACTCAGTTGTTTTCGAGCCGTTGACCGCCGGCCGTCCAGGTCATGTAGAGCTTCGAGAAAGCCAGGCGCTCGGCCAGACGCGCACAGGCCTTCATGGCTGGTACGTGTCCGAAAAGAGCGATAGTGGCCCAGGCGAACGCGGTATTCGACAGGCGGCCGGCGGTGCGGGACAAGATGGCGAGGAGGGAGGCGAAAGGGCGGCCGGCCCCGCCGCGGTTGACGCTACGTCGCGACGTCACGCTTGCCCGGAGCCGGCCGGCGTGGCTTCCGGCCAGCCGGCCGGCTCCCTTCAGCGGCCCGAGGAGCGATGTCCGCGCGGACCCGCCAGCGGGTGACGTCTGCGCTGGCCCACTCCCTGCTCTCGCCATGCCTGCTCTGAATTGATCAGCGCGCCAAACAGAAACCAGAGAACCACCAAGCCGACGAGGACACCTATCAAATCCTGGGCCGACTCGAACATGGCTCCCTCCTATGCTCTATGAGCTAGCGGGGGACCGGAGGCGGTGGAGGGGGTGCGGGCGCCGTGCTGGAACCTGAAGGCACCCAGACCCAGTAGTAAGGCACCCGGGTTCCATCACCGTAGAGCTGATAGCGGCCCTCAGGGTAGGTCACTACCCGCTCGGCGGGCGCCGGAGTCGCCGCGGCCACGGGCACCGGCACCTGGCGCTCCGTGGTTTCCTTCGTGTACGACACGCAACCGCTGCCCAAGAGGGCGGCTCCCGCGAACGAAATCGCCGCGGTGCGAATGGTCTTTCGACTCAGCCCCATCATGTGATGCCTCCTTTGAGTCATGTCTGTCGTGGATGACGCGCGCACGTACTGCTATCGCATTCGGTGTGCCAAGTTCGCCCGCGCCTTGAAACGGTTGGAAAATGCGAAAAGCCGGGCGTTTCGCGGGCCCGAACATGGCCCACCCACGTTGGCGCGCAAATCGGCGGCTTCGGACTACCCGGTCAAACGGTAATGGTCGGCCGTCCGTTCGTCGGACGTCCAGCGCGGGCGGCCGCTAGAGCGGATTGCCCTCGATCCCGTACGTGGACACGCTCGGCGCGGGCGGCTCCAGCCGGAACCAGTAGTACCCGTACGGGGCGAGGCTGACGAAGTACGGGCGCTCCCGCACGGCAGGAAAGCGGCTCTCCCCGAGCAGCTCCATCGGCGTGTGATTGACCCACTCGCGGAGATCCAGCTCGGCGGGCTGGGCCGCCCCGGAGAGGTTGTGGACGACGAGTATGGTCTGGCCCTCGTGCTCCCGCACATGGGCGAGGATGCTCTCGTTGGCCGGGCGGAGGAAGCGGAGAGTGCCGCGCCCGAAGCCGCGGGTCTTTTTGCGCGCGGCAACGAGGACTTTCACCCAGTTCAGCATGGAGGACGGCGTGCGAAGCTGCGCCTCCACGTTGATGGACTGATAGCCGTAGACCGGGTCCACAATCATGGGGAGGTACAGCCTCGCCGCGTCCGCCCTCGAGAAGCCCGCATTGCGATCGCCCGCCCACTGCATGGGGGTCCGCACGCCGTTGCGGTCGCCCAGATAGATGTTGTCGCCCATGCCGATCTCGTCGCCGTAGTAGAGGATGGGGCTCCCGGGCAGCGTGAAGAGGAGGCTGGTGAGGAGCTCGATCTTCCGGCGATCGTTGTCGAGCAAGGGGGCGAGCCGCCGGCGGATGCCCACGTTGAGCCGCATGCGCGGATCGGGAACGTAGGCGTGATAGAGGCGCCGGCGCTCCTCCTCGCTCACCGTCTCCAGCGTCAGCTCGTCGTGATTCCTCAGGAACAGGCCCCACTGGCAGCTGGCGGGCAGATCGGGGGTGTGCCGGAAGATGTCGGTGATGGGGCGGCGGTCCGCGTGGCGGATGGCCAGGAACATGCGCGGCATGAGGGGGAAGTGGAAAGCCATGTGGAACTCGTCGCCGTCGCCGAAGTAGGGGCGCACCTCGGTCGGCCACTGGTTCGCCTCGGCGAGAAGGATACGCCCCTCGTAGTGATCGTCGATCTGGCGCCGCACGTCGCGGAGAAAAGCGTGGGTCTCGGGCAAACCCTCGCAGTTGGTGCCGTCGCGCTCGAAGAGATACGGGACGGAGTCGCAGCGGAAGCCATCCAGCCCCCGATCGAGCCAGAACCGCATGGCGTCCAGCACCTCCTGGCGCACGGTGGGATTGTCCAGGTTGAGGTCGGGCTGATGATGGAAGAAGCGGTGCCAGTAGTGCGCCTTGGCCACGGGATCCCACGTCCAGTTCGAGACTTCGGTGTCCGTGAAGATTATCCGGGCGTCGCGGTAACGCTCGTCGGTGTCGTTCCACACGTAGTAGCCGCGGTAAGGCGAATCAGGCGCCCGGCGAGCTGCCTGGAACCACGGGTGCTGGTCGGAGGTGTGGTTCATGACGAAGTCGGCGATGACCCGAATGCCGTGGGCATGCGCGGACTCGAGAAAGCGCTCGAAGTCCGCCATGGTGCCGTAGTCGGGATGGACGGACCGGTGGTCCGACACGTCGTAGCCGTCGTCGCGCAAGGGTGAAGGAAAGAACGGAAGCAGCCAGAGGCAGTCCACTCCCAGCTCTTTGAGGTAATCGAGGCGGCTGGTCAGCCCCGGAAAGTCACCGATGCCATCGCCGTTGCCGTCCTGGAAGGCGCGGACGTGCAGCTCGTAGAAGACAGCGTCCTTGTACCAGAGCGGGTCGCTCACCGCCAGCGGTCCACGAGATAGGACTTCTCCGCCTCGAACGTGCGCGCCATCCGCTCCACCGCGTGGGCCACGGCGGCGTCGGGGCGATCACGCGTCTCCAGCACGAGCGAGGCCGCGCATCCAAGGTAAAGAGGGGCGAGAGACTGGGCGATGTGGCTCCGGTACATGACCCGGGCACGATACGCGAGGAGGAAATCGTAGACAATGCGCGCCCACAACGAGTCGGTGAGACGGAACTCTCCGGTCGACTGCTCGCTCAGGACAAGGACGTCCCCGAGGCTTTCCGGGGAGAGAATTCGCTCCCAGATGGGCAGGAGGTCCCGGACGCCCTGGCGGAAGCCCTCGATCATGCGCTGGGGGTCCACGGCCGCCACCCGCTTCGCGGCGCCGGGAGGCACCCCGAAGACGGCCACCGGCTCCGAGCCTCTCACGTCGAGCCATCCCGCCTCGTGGCGCTCCGCGATGGAGAAGAGCGCTCCCGCCACGCGCCCCACCGTGGAGCCGAGAGGCGGCTGCGGCCCGGTGGGAGTGAGTACGCGTGGGCCGAGTGCCGACTGGGCGACCGGCAACGCCCCTCCGGCCACCCCGATGGGGAGCCAGAACTCCAGTCCCTGGCGGGCGAGGTCCGTGGTCCAGATGTCCTGGGCGAGCAGGAACTCCGCCGTCTCCGCGGGACAGCCGAACTCGTCGGCCATGGGATGCCAGAGCTGGTGGCCGAAGAGCGCGCGGGCCAGCGGCGCCACGAAGAGCTGGGTCAGGGTGCCCTCGTAGCGTCCGCGCTCGTAGATGGGCAGCACGAAGGCGCAGCCGTCCTTCAGCACGGGCTCGGCGAGACCGCGAATCCACTCGGGGGTCATGCTGATGATGTCGGCATTGAGGAGCACGGTGGCTCGGGCGTGGAGGGTCCGGGAGAGGCCGAGGACTGTCCGGACCGATTCGCTCCACCCGTCGAGACCGCTGGCCGCAGCCATGGAGCCGGTGGGCCGGGCATGCATGAGACGAATGCCGTCGGCGACCGACTCGACCTGGCCGGCCTGGTCGTCGGGCATGGTCGGATCCATATGGATGATGGCCGCGGTGAGACCTCCCAGGTGGTTCAGCATGCCTTCCTGGACCACCTTCACCACCGAGGCCACGCTCGGGCTCGCTCCCGCCGTCACCAACCCGATGGCGACATCGACCCCGGCGCTCTGCTCGGGCGCCTCGGTCATCTCGGGAGAGGGCTGGCCTCGATCCACGGTGTTCTCACTTGGTGAGGAGGGCGAGAAGAGCGAGGTAGTCGCCGAGGTGCCTGGTAATGAGGAAGTTCCGACGGATGTGCTCACGCCCCGCCGCCCCCATGCGGCCGATCAGCTCGGGGTTGCCGAGAAGGTGGCGGATGCGGAAGGCCGCGCCTTCGACCGTCTCCACCGTGTAGCCGGTCACTCCGAAGAGCACCTGGTTGGGGATCCCGCCCGCGAGGCTGCCCACCACGGGCTTGCCCTTCCACATGGCCGCCGCCACATCGATGCCGAAGCCGACGGCGAGGGGCTTGTGGATCACGATGGCGGCACCCCGCTCGAGCGCATTCATCTCCGTCTGTGGATCGGGCGGCAGCACGAGGACGCGGATGTCGGGATCGTGGGCGGCCGCCACCTCCTGTATCTCCGCGAGCACGTTGCCGTCTCCGCCCGGGGCAGGGCCGGCCAGCACGAGCCGGACGTCGTGGTGTTTCTTCACGAGGCGGTACGCATTGATGACGCCCAGAGGATCGTGGGAGCGGCGGAACGGCCCGATCTGGAGGAGAAAGGGCTTGTCCCGGGGCACGTGGAGGCGATCGAGATGCTGGGCCTGCTCGACGCGGCCCATGTCGCGATTGCGCTCGGAGAGCGGGTCCACGGACGGGTAGATCACGAAGCGTGGCACAGAGAGGCGCGCCGCGAAGCGGGCGTCGGAGAAGATGACCGCGTCGTAGCGCTGGGCCACCGGGCGGAGGACGTTCCAGAGCTGCGGCTGGGGGGAGGAAAGATCGTCGTGGCAGCGCCAGAGCCATCGCGACTCGCCCGCGCGGCTCTCCACGAGGAGGAGCGGGGCCGCATCGTGGACCATGACGAGATCCGCGTCGAGGCGGAGCCGCCGGGCATTCTCCGCACAGACGTCGCGCAGCCGCCCCACCATGGCGTCGGTGATGACCTGCTCGGTGCCGGTGAGGGCGCGACCCACCGTGCGCGTGATCGCTTCGAAGTCGCTGGT
>DASYQB010000156.1:0-4266 GCA_036005985.1 Candidatus Methylomirabilota bacterium
GGGCGGCATTCCCGAGCTGCGCGCTGCCGTCTGTCACAAGCTCAAGCGCGATCTCGGGCTAGAGTACGCTCCCGACGAGGTCACCGTCTCCTGCGGCGCCAAGCACACGCTGTACAACATCGTGATGACCCTGGTGAATCCCGGCGACGAGGTGGTGATCCCGAGCCCCTTCTGGGTGTCCTATCCGGAGCAGGTGCAGCTGCTCGGCGGAGTGGCCGTCCCCGTGGCCACGTCGGAGTCTACCGGCTTCGATCTCGACCCGGCCGCCGTGCGGCGCGCGGTGACGCCCCGGACCAAGCTCCTCGTCCTCAACAGCCCGGGCAATCCGACGGGCGCGGTGTTCTCTGCGGCGGCGCTCCGAGAGGTGGGCGAGCTCGCGGTGGAGCGCGGCCTTTGGATCATCTCCGACGAGTGCTACGAGGCGCTGACCTACGAGGGCCGCCACGTGTCCATCGCCTCGCTCTCTCCCGAGATCAAGGCCCGCACCCTCGTGGTCAACACCTGCTCCAAGGCGTACGCCATGACGGGCTGGCGACTCGGTTACGCCGCCGGCCCCAAAGCGATCGTCAAGGCCATGACGGACATCCAGAGCCAGGTCACCTCCAATCCCACTTCCATCGCGCAGTGGGCGGGGATCGAGGCGCTCACCGGCCCGCAGGACGAGATCGCCAAGATGGTCGGCGAGTTCGACCGGCGCCGGCGCTTCATCGTGGACGCGCTCAACGCCATGCCCGGGGTGACGAGCGTGATGCCCAAGGGCGCCTTCTACGTCTTCCCCAATGTCTCGGAGCTCTTCGGCAAGCGCGGGAAGAGTGGCGTCCTCACCGGCTCCGCCGACGTGTGCGCGTTCCTCCTCGAGGAGGCGCGCATCGCCACCGTGGCCGGCGTCGATTTCGGCTCGGACGCGCATATCCGCCTCTCCTACGCCACCGGCCTCGACACCATCAAGGAAGGCATGCGCCGCATGGCCGCGGCGGTGGGGACCCTCCAGTCATGAAGATCGAAGGCTCGAGCGACATTCCCGCCCCTCGTGAGCGTGTGTGGAAGGCCTTTCTCGATCCGGTCACCCTCGCGCGGGCCATTCCCGGCTGCGAAGGGCTGGAGGAGATCGGCCCCGGCGAGTACAAGGCCAAGATGAAGGTGGGGGTCGCCGCCATCAAGGGTACCTTCGAGGGCAAGGTGCGTCTGTTCGATCTGGAGCCGCCCAATCGCTACAAGATGGCCCTCGAGGGCAGTGGCGGTCCCGGCTTCGTGCGCGGCGAGGCGGGCATGGCGCTCTCCGATATCGACGGGGGAACGCGGGTGAGCTACAGCGCCGACGTGCAGGTGGGGGGACTCATCGCCAGCGTTGGTCAGCGCATGCTGGGCGGCGTGAGCAAGATGATGCTCGACCAGTTCTTCCACCGCATGACCGAGGTCCTCGCCGAGACCGCCTGACCTGGGGCTGGCTCGTGTCGCCGGCCCGGTGGCTTCTGCCCAGCTTCCTGATTCTCCTCGCGTGGTCGCCGCTGGCCGAGGCGGCGCCGTCCCCGGGCGAGTGCTCGGGCCCGGGAGGCGCGGGCCCCTCCCACTGCCTCTACCGCTCGCTCATGCCGAGCACCGGCATAGTGGCGGATTGCCGGAACGACCGCGACTGCCGTGTCGGCTACTACTACGGCGGGCCCGAGCAGGCGACGTGGCTCACTCCGCCCGCGGGCATGGTGACCATGCCCAAGCCCGACGTCGTCTGGCACAGCGCGACGTTCGCGGAGGCGCGGGTGAGCTGCGGCCGGAACTGTACCTGGAGCTATTTCTTCGAAGCCAAGCGGCGCCAGCTCTCGCCGCCGCGGCGCGACGTGCTCCAGGCGGACTATCGGCGGCTGCTCATGGCGCAGGTGGACGGGCACGGGCTCGCGGTGAGGCAGATCTTCACCGCGCGCGAGGCGCTCCGCATCGAGCGCGAGTGGGCTCCCGGGCTCGCCGTCGCCGAGGCCATCACGGAGATTCGTTTCGATCCTGACGGCAGGCTCTCCCTGACCTGGCTCAAGGGCCCCGATCGTGCGCCCGTGCGCGAGCGGGTGACCGTACCCTCTTTCGCACGCTGACCGCTTGTGGCAGTGTCCGCTCGTGCCACTTAACCGGGCAGGAGCGAGGTCGGTGCCTTCGTCCTGCGCATGGATTCCCCGACCGACTCCTCGCAGATGCGCGTCGCATCGGCCTTCGCGTGTGGCATGACGGATGCTTCGCCCCCTCGGACTGATTCCCGCGGCGCCGGCTCGGAGTCACCGGTCGAGCCCGGCCTGCCCGTGCTGTGCACTCGAGCGTGGAGGGTGCAGTCATGGAGGAGAAGACGACGGCTGACAAGGCCAAGGGTGGGGGAGGCGCGGAGTCGGCCAACGTCAACGAGGCGCGCCGGGGCTTTCTGAAGGGCGCGCTGACCGTGGGAGGCATGGCCGCCTCCTGGGGCGCGGCAGGTCTCTCCTCCCTGTCGAACGCGCAGGCCCAACCCACCATGGTGCCGGGCACGAAGAACCACTACTATCTGCCCGCCACGGACAAGACCGTGCACTGGGGCTACTTCAGCAAGCTCCTGCCTCCCCTCGTCGAGGTGAACTCCGGCGATTTCGTCACCATCGAAGTGCTGACCCACCACGCCAACGACGATGCCGCGCGCATGGTCAAGGGCGATCCCGGCGCGGAGAGCGTGTTCTTCTGGGACAGGCAGCGCAAGGGCGTCGACCGGCGCGGGGCGGGGCCGATGAATCCGACGCTCTTCGGTCGCGGCGCGGGAGAAGGTCTCGGCGTGCACATCTGCACCGGCCCGGTAGGCGTGCGCGGCGCCATGCCCGGCGACATCCTCGAGGTGCGGATCATCGACGTCGCCCCGCGCCCCTGCGCGAACCCAGCCTACAAGGGCAAGAGCTTCGGCAGCAATGCCGCGGCGTGGTGGGGCTTCCACTACAAGGATCTCCTCACCGAGCCCAAGCCTCGAGAAGTCATCACGATCTACGAAGTCGATCCGGCGGGCGAGAAGAACTGGGCCCAGGCCGTGTACAGCTTCCGGTGGACGCCCCAGACCGACCCCTTCGGCGTGGTGCACAAGACCATCGACTACCCGGGAGTGCCCGTCAATCACGCCACCGTCCAGGAAAAGGCCGGCGTGCTCAAGAACCTGCGCATTCCCATCCGGCCCCACTTCGGCGTTCTCGGGCTGGCTCCCGCCGAAGCGGACATGGTGGACTCCATTCCCCCGAGCTACGTCGGCGGCAACATCGACGACTGGCGGATCGGCAAGGGCGCCACCATGTACTACCCGGTGGCCGTGCCCGGCGCGCTGCTCTCCGCGGGAGACTCCCATGCCTCGCAGGGAGACTCGGAGCTGTGCGGCACGGCCATCGAATGCTCGCTCACCGGCACCTTCCAGGTCATCCTGCACAAGCAGGACACGCTGGCCGGCACCGCGCTCGCGGGCCTCAGCTATCCGCTCCTCGCCACCCAGGAGGAGTGGGTGCTCCACGGGTTCAGCTATCCCAACTACCTCAAGGAGCTGGGGGCCGACGCGCAGAGCAAGATCTACGAGAAGTCCTCCGTCGACCTCGCCATGCGCGACGCGTTCCGGAAGATGCGCCACTTCCTCATGGCCACGCAGGGCTTGAGCGAGGACGAGGCCATCTCCCTCATGTCGGTGGCCGTGGACTTCGGGGTGACCCAGGTCGTGGACGGCAACTGGGGGGTGCACGCCGTCATCAAGAAGAGCATCTTCGCCGGCAAGTGAGTTAGCAGACCGGCGGTCAGGCGGTCGCGGCGGCGAGAGGGCGGCGAAGGGCGAGGGTCAGGGGAAGGGTGACGAAGACCACCGAGCCCACGATCGCCAGGGCGAGGGGTACGCCGCCCCAGTCGCTGACCACGCCGTAGATCGACGGTGACAGCGCGGAGGCGCCGATGCCGAGGGTGTAGAAGATGGCGTAGCTTCGCGCCCGTCTGTCGCTGTCCACCAGGTCGGCCACCGTGCCGTAGAGCACGGACGACGTACCGTTGAGGGCTATCCCCAGCACGGGAAGCAGGGCAAGGGCAGGAGCGAGAGGCAGGGCGAGGAGCAGGAGGATGCCCACGCCGGTGGCCGTCTCGGTGATGATCACGGTGCGGATCACGCCCAGCCGTTCCGCGAGGACCCCGCAGGCGAACTTGCCCACCGCACCGCCCGCGAAGATCAGCATCAGCGCGAAGCCCACCGCCCGTACCGACGACCCCTTGGCGATGAGGAGGAAGGGAAGGAAGGTCAGCAGT
>DASYQB010000157.1:0-1785 GCA_036005985.1 Candidatus Methylomirabilota bacterium
TCTCGAACGCAGTCAGCCCTGAGAGCAGGAGGAAGGACTGAAAGACATAGCCGATGGAGGCGCCGCGCGCGCGCGCTTGGGCGCGGCGGCCGAGGTGGCTCACCCGTTCGGAGCCGAGCCAGATCTCCCCACCATCCGACGGCTCGAGCAGGCCGAGGAGATTGAGCAGGGTGGACTTGCCGGAGCCGGAGGGGCCGGCCACCGCCACGAACTCGCCGCGCTCCAGCTCGAGATCGACGCCGCCCAGAACGGGCACGGGAGCCCCGCCCGGCCCCGCATATGTCTTGGTCAGTCCGACGGCGCGGAGGATGGTCAGGTGCCTCGCCGGATCGCTTCGGCGGGAGACAGCCGCGCGATGCGCAGGGTGGCATAGCCAGCCGCCATTGTGCCCAGCGCCACGGAGAAGACGAGGGCAAACGTCAAGAGCCTCGGCGAGAAGAGAAAGAGCTGCTGGCCGTCCCGAAGCAGGCGGGCGTCGATCGCGGTACCGATGGCGAGGGCGAGGACCACCCCCGAGACGCCGCCCCACAGGCTCACCCGAAGCCCTTCGCCGAGCACCTCACCGAGCAGATCGAGGTCGGTGGCGCCCAGCGCGCGCTTGATGCCGAAATCGCGAATACGCTCGAAGACGGCCGCCGTCACCGTGTTGGCCAGGGAGAGCCCTCCGATGAGGAGCCCGAGGGCGCCCATGCCGAGGAGGAGAGCGGAGAAGAACGCGGTGGACTGCCGCAGGAGCTTGCTCAGCTCGCCGGGGATGGTGACGTTGAGACCTTTCACCGTGGCCTGTATGCGGCGGGCGAGCGCGTCGGGATCCTCGCCGTCCCGCCAGCCCACCGCCGCGCCCGTGTTGAGATCTCCGCGGCGGAGGCTTCCCGCTCCGAACGCCTGGACGAGGAGCGGATCGCGGCGCAGCCAGAGCTCGCGCGCGTCCTCGATGGGCACGAGGGCGAAGCGATCGGGAGCGGTGAAGGTCTTGTCGAGGATGCCCACGATCGAGAACTCCTGTCCGGCCAGCGTCACCGTGCCGCCTGCGGTGAGATGGCGCGAGGCGGCGAAGTCGGCACCGAGCACGGTGACTCGACGATCGCCGGAGCGAAGCGGCCGCCCCGAGCTCACGGGCAGCTCGCGATAGTGGCGGTTGGGGATGGGCACAGACAGGTCCATGCCCATGATCAGCTCCTGGGTCAGGGTGAGAAAGCTGGACGTGGTCGTGTTGAACGGAAGCATCACCTGCGCCTGGACACCAGACACTCCGGGGACAGCGGCGATCTCGGTGATCTTGGCGGCGGGAAGGAGGCCACCGGCGGTGAAGCCCGTGCCCATGCCCATCCCCTCGCCCGCTACCGAGATCTGGCCGAGGACGAAGCGGTCACCGCCGTCGATGAAGCGCGTGATGCGCTCGGCCATGGCGCCGAGGGAGACGAGCCCGGCCATCCCCACGGTGATGCCGATGACGGTGAACGCGTAGCCGCGAGGGAGCAAATCGCGCAGCTTCACCTTGGTCCCCTCGGCTTCAACCGCTCCCTCGACGCCAATCGCCCCCTCGACTCCAGCCGCCCCCTCGACTCCAGCCGCCCCCTCACCCTGCCCTCTCCCCCGGTGGAGGAGCGGGAGGAGGCTACCACTCGAGTCTCGACTCCACGGCCTGGCCACGCCAGCGTCGCACCCAGCGATTGGCGCGCACGATGGCGAAGAAGACAGTGAGCGAGCCCCACATCTTGAGCCGCATGCGCAGGAAGGCGCCGCCGGCGAGGACGCCCGTGACGCTGTCGAGCATGCCCAGGT
>DASYQB010000158.1:0-10133 GCA_036005985.1 Candidatus Methylomirabilota bacterium
TGGAGAGCGTGCTCGGGCAGACCATGGGCGATCTCGAGCTCATCGTCATCGATGACGGCTCCACCGACGGAACGCCGGCCATCCTGGAGTCGTTCGGCGATCCGCGGCTACGCGTGGAGCGGCGCGGGCGCGGCGGCCTCACCTCCGCCCTGAACCGCGCCCTCACCCTCGCCCGCGCCCCTTTGCTCGCGCGGCTCGATGCCGACGACATCGCCGTGCCGGAGCGCCTGGCCCGGCAGCGTGCCTTCCTGGACGCGCATCCCGACGTCGGCCTGCTTGGAACGGCCGCGCGCGAGGTCGACCCCTCGGGGCGCGACATTCGAACGGTGCGTCCTCCCACCGACGACGCCGCCCTGCGCCGCGCGCTCATCCGGAGCAATCCCTTCGTGCACTCCTCCATGATGATGAGGCGCGCAGCCGTCGACCTCGTGAAAGGCTATGACCCCAGCTTTCCCGTGGCCCAGGATTACGATCTCTGGATGCGCGTGAGCCGCGTCACGCGCATGGCGAATCTCGCCGAGCCGCTCGTGGTTCGGCGGATCCTGCCTGGGCGGGTGACGGCCACCCGCGATACGGAGCGCCTCCGCGCCGAGGCGCGCGTGAGGTGGCGGGCCGTCCGCGCCGGCACGTATCCCGCCTGGTGCCTTCTCTTCGCCCTGCGCCCTCTCCTCGCCCGCGCCATTCCCACGAGCACGCGGCGGCGGCTCCGCCGATTCGGGAGCCGGTGAGTGCCGGTGCCTGTTCGCATCCTCGAGCTCCTCGTCTCGACCGACCTCGGTGGAGGGCCGGCCCAGGTCCGTGACGTCGTCACGCGGCTACCGCGAGAGGAGTTCGCGGTGACGGTGGCCGGGCCGTCGGGGAGCTCCCACGGCGGCGTGCTCGCAGAGAGCGGCGCCCGCGTTGTCGGCATCGGGACGGACCGCATCGGTCGCCGCCCTTTCCTCGATGTGCTCGAGCTGATCAGGGTGGACGGAATAGATATCGTCCACTCCCACGGGAAGGGAGCGGGGCTCTACGGACGGCTCGCCGCCCGCCGCGCGGGCATCCCCGCCGTGCACACCTTTCACGGCATTCACGCCCGCTATCCCGTGGGCGGGGCTCGCGCCTACCTGATGCTGGAGCGGGCGCTCGCGCGCATCACCGCGGCCATCGTGCACGTGTCGGAGAGCCAGGCGCTCGAGGCGGCCGCCCTCGGCCTGGCGCCCCCCGGGCGCACCCACGTCATCGTCAATGGCATCGATGCCCGATGTGTCGCCGCGGGGGCCATGACGCGGGCGGCCGCGCGCGAGAAGCTCCGGCTGGAGCCGGATGCGCTCGTACTCGGCACGGTGGCCCGCTTCGACCCCGTGAAGGCGCTCGACAGCTTGCTGCGCGCCTTCGCCCTCGCGGCGGCCCAGTATCCAGCCGCGCGCCTCGTCCTCGTAGGCGACGGCCCCGCGGCCCCGCGCCTGCGTGCCCTCTCGGCTACCCTAGGGATCGAGGCCCGCGTGAGGTTGGCGGGGCCCATCGCCCATGCCTCGCGGCTCTTGCCCGCTCTAGACCTTTACGTCTCCGCCTCCCGAAAGGAAGGGCTGCCCCTGGCGCTCCTCGAGGCCATGGCCTGCGGGCTGCCCGTCGCCGCCACCCGGGTGCCGGGACATGTGGACGTGGTGGCGGAGGGGGTGACCGGGCTCCTCGCCGCGCCCCACGACCATGGCGACCTCGCCCGTGCCATGCGCGAACTGATGACGGAGCAGGCCCGTCGCTCCGTCATGGGGCAGGCGGGGCGGCGCCGCGTCGAGGACCGCTTCGGGGCGTCGCGCATGGCGGCGGAGACGGCCGCTCTCTACCGCTCGGTGGCGGCCCGTTTTGCTCGCGGGCGATGACCCGTAGCGTATAATCTCCGCAAGTGCGCGAAACCGCGAATCTTCTCACGGAGCTTCCTCAATGCGAGTGCTGATCACCGGCATCACCGGGTTTGTGGGGAGCCACATGGCCGAGTACGCCCTCACCAAGGGCGCGCAGGTCTTCGGCTCCACCCGGTGGCGCAGCAAGACGGAGAACGTCGACCATCTCCGCGCCAAAGTCACCTTTCTCGAGTCCGATCTTCGCGATCTGTCCTCGGTGCGCTCGCTCCTCGAGATCTCCAATCCCGACTTCGTCATCCACCTGGCCGCCCAGAGCTTCGTGGGCGTGTCCTGGCATGCCCCGGCGGAGACACTGACCACCAACATCATCTCGCAGGTGAATCTGTTCGAGGCCCTTCGCGGTCTCAAGATGTCGCCGCGCGTCCTCGCCGTGGGCTCGAGCGAGGAGTACGGGCTCGTCTACGAGAACGAGCTGCCGATCACGGAGGACAACCCTCTCCGACCGCTTTCACCCTATGCCGTGAGCAAGGTGGCGCAGGACATGATGGCGTTCCAATACTTCAAGAGCTACGGTCTCCCGATCGTCCGCACCCGAGCTTTCAACCACGAGGGTCCCCGGCGCGGCGATGTCTTTGTCACGTCCAACTTCGCCCGCCAGATCGCCGAGATCGAGGCGGGCCTGCGCGAGCCCGTGCTCTACGTGGGGGATCTCAGGCCGCGCCGCGACTACTCCGACGTGCGGGACATCGTGCGTGGCTACTGGCTGCTCCTCGAGAAGGGCGAGCCGGGTGAGGTGTACAACCTCTGCTCGGGCACGTCGTGGGCCATCCAGCAGGTGCTCGACTTCCTCCTCGGTCAGTCCAAGGCCAAGGGCATCACGTTCAAGACCGACCCCGCGCGCCTCCGTCCCTCCGACGTGATGATCCTCGAAGGCGATCCGGGCAAGGTGTTCAAGGCCACGGGCTGGAAGGTCGAGATTCCCTTCGAGCGCACGCTCACGGAGCTCCTGGATTACTGGCGGCAACGGACCCGCGCGTCGTCTCGCTGAGCGCCGTTCCGGGAGCCGCCACGGCCACCCGTCGCATGCCTGAAGATCGCGTCGCGACTCCCACCGTCGCCCTCGTTCACGACTGGCTCACGGGCATGCGCGGCGGCGAGCGCTGCCTCGAGGTCTTCTGCGAGCTCTTTCCCTCCGCCGATCTCTTCACCCTGCTCCGGGTGCCCGGCTCCGTGTCCCGCGTCATCGAGGAGCGGCGCGTCGTCACGTCGTTCCTCCAGCAGATCCCGGGCGTCACCCGCCGCTACCGTCACCTCCTGCCTCTCTTTCCCGCCGCCATACGCGGGCTCGATCTCGGCGGCCACCGCCTCGTGCTCTCGTCGAGCCACGCCGTGGCCAAGAGCGTGCGCGTGCCCCCGGGCGCGCTGCACATCTGTTACTGCTTCACCCCCATGCGCTATGTGTGGGACCTCTACCACGAGTACTTCGGCGCGCGGGCCGGCCTGGCTACGCGCCTGCTCATGCCGCCGGTGGCCGCGGCCCTCCGGCGCTGGGACCGCGCGACCGCGGCGGGCGTGCACCACTTCGTGGCTATCTCACGCTTCGTGGCGGACCGGATACGGCGCAACTATGGCCGGGCGGCCGACGTGATCTACCCGCCGGTGGACGTGGCGCGCTTCCGCATCGAGGAATCGCCGGGCGAGTTCTACCTCGTGGTCTCCGCCCTCACCCCGTACAAGCGCGTGGACCTGGTGGTGGAGGCGGCCAACCGCCTCGGCCGTCGCCTCGTCATCGTGGGCAGCGGGACGGAGGAGGCGCGGCTCCGCGCCATGGCCGGCCCCACCGTCGAGCTCTACGGCTGGCGCGATGACGTCGAGACGGCGGAGCTCTACGCACGCTGTCGCGCCTTGATCTTCCCCACCCTGGAGGACTTCGGCATCACACCGCTCGAGGCCATGGCGGCCGGACGGCCCGTGATCGCCTTCGGGCAGGGGGGCGCCCTGGAGACGGTGGTGCCTCCCGGCGGCTCCGAGCCACCCACCGGGATCTTCTTCGAGCGCCAGACCGTCGAGGACCTCGTGGCGGCCATCCAGCGCCTCGAGTCTGGAACGGACCGCTTCGAGCCCAAGGCGCTCCGCCACCGCGCCGAGAGCTTCGATCGAGCGCTCTTCAAGGAGCGGATGGACCGATACGTGGCCACCCGGTGGCGCGAGCACACCTCGTGCTGAAGGCGCGCTCGCGGCTCCTCGAGCAGCTGATGCTGGCGGGCGACCTCCTGCTCGTCGCCGCCTGCTGGCTCCTCGCCTACTACATTCGGTTCTACGTGGCCGGCCCGCCCGCGCGCCACGATATCCCGTTTCTCCAGCCCTATCTGCTGATGCTCCTCCCCATTCTCGTGGTGTGGGGCATCTCCTTCCGCGCCTTCGATCTCTACCGCCCGCGCCGCATCGGCTCGCGCCTGTCCGAGGTGGCGGGCATCGCCAAGGCCTCGACCATGGGCGCCCTCGTCCTCGTCAGCGTGATGACCTTCTTCTTCCGCCAGTACGACTACTCCCGCGTGGTCATCGTGTACTTCTGGGTCTTCTCCATCGCCTCAGTGTCCTTCGCCCGCTACGCCTTCCGCGAGGGTCTCCGGGTGGCCCGTCGCCGCGGGTACAACCAGCGCTACGCCTTGGTAGTAGGCGGGGGTGATCTGGCGGCTGGGGTGATCCACCGCCTCCGCTCCCGGCCCGACACGGGCATCCGCATCCTCGGCCTGGTGGGCGACGACAAGCGCGGCGCCGCCGGCGCGCCGGCCCTGGGCGGCTTCGCCGATCTGCGGTCGGTGCTGGACGCGCACCAGGTGGATCACGTCATCGTGGCGCTGCCCCACGAGGACTATGGCCGGCTGGGCGGGCTCCTCGAGGCCATCGGCGACGAGCCGGTGACCATTCACGTGGTGCCCGATCTCGGCCGCTTCACGTCTCTCCGGGGCGGGGTCGAGGAGTTCGAGGGGTTGCCCTTCGTCCATCTGCGCGAGTCGCCCCTCTATGGCTGGAGCCAGATGGGCAAGCGCATCTTCGACGTGCTCTTCTCCCTCGTCGTTCTCGTCCTACTCTCCCCGGTGTTCCTCGCCCTCGCCCTCGCGGTGAGGTTGACCTCTCCCGGCCCCGTGCTCTATGGCCAGGAGCGCATGGGCCTCGACGGTCAGCGCTTCCGCATGCTCAAGCTGCGCACGATGCGCGTGGACGCCGAGCGCGAGACCGGCCCGGTGTGGGCGCCGCGGGGAGACGCGCGCCGCACCCCCATCGGCGCCTTCCTCCGCCGGTTCAGCCTGGACGAGCTGCCGCAGTTCGTGAACGTGCTGCGCGGCGAGATGAGCGTGGTGGGGCCGCGGCCGGAGCGGCCGGTGTTCGTGGAGCGCTTCCGGCAGACCGTGCCCGGCTACATGCTGCGCCACAAGGTCAAATCGGGAGTGACGGGCTGGGCCCAGGTCAACGGCCTCCGGGGCAATACCTCGCTGGAGACGCGCATCGAGTACGACATCGAGTACATCGAGCGCTGGTCGTTCTGGCTCGATCTCAAGATCATCGGCATGACGGTCATCCGCGTCCTCTTCGACCGCAACGCGTACTGACGTGTTCGCGCTCCAGCGCGGCCTGCTCGTGGCGTTCGTGGTGGGCCTGTGCTGCTCCATCACCCTGTGCGAAGGCGCGCTGCTCCTTCTCACCCTGCTCTGGCTCTGGCGCCTCTGCGATCCCGCGGTGCGGGCCGCCCAGACGTGGCCGTTGTGGCGTCCCGTCCTTGCCTTCGTGGCGGCCACTCTCCTTTCCGCCTTCGCCTCGGACCACGTGGCGGCGAGCCTCGCCGCCTCCAAGGGGCTCCTCCTCATGGCCGCTCTCTACGTCACGGCCGATGCCCTGGGTGACGCCCGGGACGGGGACCGCTTCGTGTCCTGGCTGGGGCTGGCCGCGGGCGGCGCCGCCCTCGCCAGCCTGGTTCAGGTCCTCGCCTGTCCCTCGCCCGAGCCGGCCCACGGACTGGCTCGCTGGTTCTTTCGCCGCTGCGATCGCGCGCGGGGGTTCTTCAGCATCTACATGACCCTGGCGGGAGTGCTGAGCATCGCCTTGCTTACCTTGCTGCCCCGGCTCCTTCCGGGCGGCGGGCGTCGCCTGGCATGGACTCCCGCCTGGCTCATCACGCTGGCCGGGCTGGTGGCGACCTACACGCGGGGGGCGTGGATCGGCTTCGCGGCGGGCGCGGTCTCCCTGCTCCCAACCGAGCGGCGCGGCCGTCTCCTCATCGTGGTGGGGCTCGTGTTCCTGCTGGGCGCAGCCGCCGTCGGCCCCTACGAGCTGCGGAACCGCGTTCGCCACATGTTCGATCCGGGAGAGGCGGGTATCGTGGAGCGGCGCTACATGTGGCAGAGCGCCCTCGCCATGTGGCGGGAGCGGCCGCTCCTCGGCTGGGGTCCCGGCGGGGTCAAGCGCGAGTACTCACGCTACGCCTTGCCGGAGGCGTTCAAGAAGCGCACGGGGCATGTACACAACACGCCGCTGCAGATCATCGTCGAGCGCGGGATTCCCGGACTCGCCGCCTGGCTCGCCATCTGGATGGCGTTCTACTGGCAGGCCATCTCACTCCTGCGGCGGCTCGATCCCCGCTTGACGCGCGAGCGGGCCCTCGTGCTGGGGAGCATGGCGGCGGTGACCGGCTTCCTCGTGGGAGGGCTGTCCGAGTACAGCTTCGGCGACTCGGAGGTCGTGATGCTCGCCTGGACCATCATGGCCTTGCCGTCGGTGGTCGCGAAGGGCATGACGGGCCGCGGAACCGAAACGGTGGAGGCCGGTGTGTCAGGAGGCACCCCGTGAGGCCGGGGTGACGCGCTCGCTCCGCGCTTAGTAGCTGTCGGAGACCTCGGTGGACGAGCGGAACTTGATGAAGTACTCCTTGAAGCGGCCCAGATCGGCGTCCGAGACGAGATCCGAGACCATCACGCACACCAGCCCCGCCTGCTTCCACACGATGAGCGCGAAGCCGTCCTCGGTGCGGACGGCCGGCCGCCAGCGCGCGATCTGCACCCGCTCCCGGTCGGGAATGGCCACGTTGGGCGCCCGGGTGATGATGTAGCTCACGGAGTGGCCCGCGTGATCCTGGTAGGTCAAGGCGAGGGCGCGGCCACCCTCGAGATAGGCGAGCGGGGCGTTGACGAGCTGGATGTCCTGGTCGCCCGTGAACACCCACGGGAGAATGACGCCACTCTCCCGCATGACCCGGGGCAGCGAGGCGGGCACCGCGCCCGGATTGACCTCCTCCGCGAACACCGCGCGCGCGTACTCCGACACCACGGCGCGGGACAGACGCTGCAGCTGATCGGGGCTCGAGCGCGGCAGCGAGGGCGCGAGCCACAGCAGCATCACCATAGCCGTGGCGAGGGCGGAGAGAGCGGGAGCCAGCCACAGCGAGGGACGGCGGTGGCGCGGCGGATCGAGGGCGTCCGCCACCGACACGCGCAGGCGCGACGGCGCCTGGTGGCGCGGCAGCCGCTCCCGCAGCAGCCGCGCCATCTCGTCCGGTTCGTTGCCGTCCATGTCTGGAGTCATCTCGTCAGCTCGGTCCACCGTAGTCCGTGAGGAGCGCGCGCAGCCGCTCCTTGGCCCGGAAGATCCGCGACTTCACCGTGCCTACTGGGCAATCCATGATCCGTGCCACCTCCTCCAGCGAGAGCCCCTCGACCTCCGCGAGGAGGAGCGGCGTCCGGAACTCTTCCGGAATGCGCCCGAGCGCCCGCTCGAGATCCATGTGGGCGCCGGCGGTTTCGCCGTCCTCGGCCGGGGCGTGGTGGAACATCGGGGCCTCGCCGTCCGGCACGCCCGCCTCGCTCAGCGCGGGCTCGCGCTCGCGGAGGCGGTAAAAGGTCAAGAAGGTGTTCCTCAGGATTTGAAACATCCAGGCGCGCATGTAGGTTCCCGGCTCGAAGCGATGCGAAAAGCGGAGGGCCCTCGCGTACGTCTCCTGGACCAGGTCCTCCGCCTCCGAGCCGTTGCGGGTGAGATAGACGGCGAGGTTGTACAGCGCGTCGAGGTGCCGGAGGGCCTGCTGCCGGAACTCGTCGTCGGCCACGAGCGGCTCGAGCCCCGCCTACTCGAACCAGCGGGCAGGCAGATCGGAGGGCCGCACCTCGTGCTCGTCGGCGAGAGCGTCGAGGAGCTCGCGGATGGTCTGGTAGAGCACGGGGTGTTCCAGCTCCGGAGCGAGGTCGGCGAGGGGACGGAGGACGAAGGCGCGCTCGTGCATCAGGAGATGAGGAATGTGCAGGTGGTCGTGGCCGCTGATCACGCGGTCGTCGTAGAGGAGGATGTCGATGTCGAGGGGGCGTGGCTCGTAGCGCTGGTCCTCCAGCCGGCCCGGAGCGCGAGTGCGCCCCATGGCCCGCTCGAGCGCCTGCATGCGCTCCAGAAGGGAGGGCGGCTCCAGCGTCGTCTCGATGGCCACCACGCAGTTGAAGAACCACGTCTCCCGATTCTGCGAGCTCTCGCCCGGTCTCCGCTCCCACGGCTCCGTCCAGTACACGGGGGAGGCGTCGACGAATTCCACCTCGGGCAGGCTGCGGAGATGCTCCACGGCCTGGCGCAGCAGGGCGGCCCGATCGCCCAGATTGGACCCGACGGAGAGGAATACCCTGGCCATGCTGGATCCTCGCCCCGCTTCAGCGGCGGCGGGTGAGCTCGACTCCCGGTATGCCCTGCAGGCCTTCCATGGGCGGCGTGAGCTTTCGCACGCGTACGCGTACTTCCGCGCAGGGGAACTCAGCGAGGAGCATGGTGGCGAGCCGCCCGGCCAGCCGCTCGAGGAGATTGACGCGCTCCTTGGTCGACACCTCGACGATACGCGCGGCGACCAGGCCGTAGTCCACGGTGCTCCGCAGATCGTCGGATGCCGCGGCGGGGCCCAGATCCACGTGGAGCTCCGCGTCCACGGAGAACCACGCGCCGACCGTCTGCTGCGCCTTGGTCACCCCGTGGTGGCCGTAGAAGCGCACGTCTTCGAGGAAGACTTTGTCCTGACTCAGAGCTTGAGCCCCTTCAGCCGCTCCATGGCCTCGGCAAGCCGCTTGGCGTCGATGGTCAGGGCCACGCGGTAGAAGCCCTCGCCCGAGGGACCGAAGCCCACGCCGGGCGTGATGACGCAACCCACCTCGTCGAGGAGGCGCGAGGCGAACGTGCGCGAGTCGAGGCCCTTGGGCACGGGCGCCCACACGAAGAAGGCGGCCTTGGGCACATCCACTTCCCACCCGAGCGCCTTCAGCCCGGCCACCACCACGTCCCGCCGCTCCTGGTACACGCGCCGGTACTGGGCAGGAATGTCCTGTGGCCCCGTGAGGGCGGCGATGCCGGCTTCCTGCACCGCCTGGAACACGCCGGAGTCCACGTTGGTCTTGACCTTGCCAAGGCCGGAAAGATAGCGCGCATTGCCCACGCAGAATCCCAAGCGCCAGCCCGTCATGGAATAGGTCTTGGAGAGCGAGTGGAACTCGACCCCCACCTCCGTCGCGCCCGGCGTCTCCAGGAACGAGGGCGGGGTGTAGCCGTCGAAGCGGAGCTCGGAGTACATGGCGTCGTGGCACACGATGATGCCGTGCCTGCGCGCGAACTCGACCACCTTAGCGAAGAAGTCGCCGGTCACCACGGCCGCCGTGGGATTGTTCGGGTAGTTGAGGTACATGAGCTTGGCCCGCCGCGCGACATCGGCGGGAATGGCGTCGAGGTCGGGGAGGAAGCCGTTCTTGCGCAGGAGCGGCATGAAGTGCACATCGCCGCCCGCGAACCACGTGCCCGCCGCGTACACCGGATAGCCCGGATCGGGCACGAGCACCACGTCGCCCGGATTGACCCAGGCCAGGGGCATGTGCGCGGTGCCTTCCTTGGAGCCGATGAGAGTGAGCGCTTCCGTCTCGGGATTCAGGGTGACGCCGAAGCGACTCTTGTACCACTGCGCGACCGCGGTGCGAAAGGAGAGGAGCCCTTCGTAGTCGGGGTAGCGGTGATTGGCCGCGTTCTCCGCCGAGCGCTTGAGCGCCTCGATGATATGGGGCGGCGTAGGGAGGTCGGGATCGCCGATGCCCATGTCGATGAGATCCGCGCCGCGGGCCCGCGCCTCTCGCTTCTTCTTGTCGATCTCCGCGAAGAGATACGGGGGCAGCTTGCGCAGGCGCTCGGCCATCTCGAAGGTCTTGGGGGATTCGGCCACGCTAGGCCTCCTGGAGCTTGATGACGGGGTTCTTGAGGCTGCCGATGCCGTCGATACGA
>DASYQB010000159.1:0-7719 GCA_036005985.1 Candidatus Methylomirabilota bacterium
GTCTCTCGAACACGCGCCTCGGACGGATGCACGACGTCATGGCCGGTCACGTCGAGCGCGGCGAGCTTCCCGGCCTCGTCACGCTCATCGCCCGGCGCGGCGAGGTCCACGTCGACGCGATCGGGACGATGGCGTTCGGCAGCGACGAGCCGATGCGGCGCGACACCATCTTCCGCATCGCTTCCATGACCAAGCCCATCACGGCCGCGGGCGCCATGATCCTCGTGGAGGAGGCGAAGCTGCGTCTGGACGATCCGGTGGACCGATGGCTGCCCGAGCTGGCCGACCGCAGGGTGCTGCGGGGCATCGACCGCCCGCTCGACGACACGCTGCCCGCGCACCGGCCCATCACCTTGCGCGACCTTCTCACCTTCCGGCTGGGCTTCGGCGCGGTCATGGAGTTCCCGGACCGTTACCCGATCCAGAAGGCCATGACCGAGGCGGGGCTTGCTCCCGGGCCTGATCCTCTTTCGTTCTCGACCGACGAGTTCCTCGCACGCTTGGGTCGTCTGCCCCTGATGCATCAGCCGGGCGAGCGGTGGATGTACCACACCGGCTCGGACGTCCTCGGCGCGCTGATTTCCCGAGTGACCGGCACGAGCCTGGGAGATTTTCTCCAGGAACGGATCTTCGCGCCCCTGGGCATGAAGGACACTGCGTTCAGCGTGCCCGAGGCGACGCTCGGGCGGCTCGCCACCTGCTACCAGCTCGGGACGGGCCGGCTCGCCGTCTACGACGAGGCGCGCGGCGGCCGCTGGAGCCGGCCCCCGGCCTTCCACTCCGGAGGCGGGGGGCTCGCGTCAACCGCCGATGACTATCTCGCGTTCGCGCGCATGATGCTGAGCCGCGGCCGCTACGGGAAGGAGCGCATGCTCGCGCGCCCTACCGTCGAGCTCATGACCTCCGATCAACTGACCGCGGAGGAGAAGGCGGTCTCGCCCTTCGCCTCGGGGTTCTGGGAGAGTCACGGCTGGGGTTTCGGTTTGTCCGTGATCACGCGGCGCGACGGTGTGGGGCCGACGCCCGGCAGCTTCGGCTGGGACGGCGGCTTCCACACGTCGTGCTATGTCGATCCGCGCGATGACATGATCGCCATCCTCCTCGCCCAGCGCCTGATGACCAGTCCCAGTCCGTCCGATTTCTACACGGACTTCTGGACGCTGGCCTACCAGGCGATCGACGACTGACCTCGGGGTGGGCTCAGCGCCCCACGGTGGCGCGGATGCTCTCGAGGTGCTCGGCCACGTGGTTGATGAGGATGCCCTCGACGATCTGCTGCACGGTCATGGGGGACATGCCCGTGAGCAACACACCGGTCCGGTCGAGCTCGGTGTCGGACAGTCCCCGCACCGTCGCCGCCGCGCTCGCCACGCCCTTCTGATGGAGGGCGAGCGTCTCGGCCTTCGTGCAGCCCGCGAAGTCCTTGGCGTGCTTGGCGTTGAGCTCGTCGAGCTGGGCCATGGTGAAGGGGGGCAGGGTCTGGCCGCTCGCCACTGTCTTGGCCATTCCGGAGATCGGCTCGTGCGAGCCTGCTACATGGTGAGCGGTCACGCCCACCGGCCACTTCTCCGCCGCGGTGACCTTCTTCCAGTCCGCGTCCGAGAGCTTCTCGATGGTCCCGGTCAACTCGCTCGCCTTGCTTTCGAACTGCTTCGCCAGCATGTCGGCTCGTGCGCCCATGACGTCCTCCGTGGTGAGGGTGAAGGTGACTGCTACTGCCCGTCACCGTACCTCCCCGCGCAGCACCTCGCAATTACTCGCGAGGTAAAGGAGGCGAAGCGGCGTTACTTCTTTCCCGCCTGGGCCTTCTTCTCGACCTTCTCCTGTTCGGCTCCGCGCTTTGCCACCTTGACCGGGGGCTTCTTGGCCATGGGCGCGGCCTCCGCGGCCTCGCTCTTTCTCGCCGGCGTCTCCGTGCGTGCGCCCGTCCGCTTGGCCAGGCTCTGCTTGAGCGCGTCCATGAGATCGATGACCTGGGCCCGGTGTGTCTCCGGAGCGACGGTGGTCACTTCCTTGCCTTCCACCTTGGAGTTGACGAGGTCGAGCACGCGCTGGCGGTAATCGTCCTGGTACTGCTCCGGCTTGAACTCCGCGTGCGAGAGATCCTCGATGAGCCGGAGGGCCAGCCCCAGCTCGCCTTCCTTGAGGGTGGCCGCCTCGCCCTTGCCGACCTCGCCGAAGTCTCTTACCTCGTCGGCGAAGTACATGGTGTGGAGCATCAGCCCGTGCTGGGAGGGACGGATCAGGACGAGGCTCTCTTTCCCGCGCATGACGAACTTGGCCAGGGCCACCCGCTCCGTCTTGGCCATGGCATCGGCGAGGAGCCGGTACGCCTTCTCGCCGCCCTTGTCGGGGCCGAGGTAGTAGGTCTTCTCGAAGTAGATGGGATCCACGGTGGACAGGGGCACGAACTCGGTGATGTCGATCATCTTGGACGCCTCACCCTCGAGGGCCTTGATCTCCTCGTCCGTGAAGCGGACGTACTGATCCTTCTGGAACTCGTACCCCTTGACGATCTGGCTCCGGTCCACCACTTCGTTGTCCACCGGGCAGATCATCTGCTGGCGGAGGCGGTTGCCGCACTTGGCGTGAAGCTGGTTGAAGCTGACCCCGCCCGGCGAGGCGGCCGTGTACATCTTGATAGGTATGGAGACGAGCCCGAAGGAGATCGTGCCCGACCCGAGTGAATGCGGAGCCATAGCCGGTCCCTCCCAACTGGTGAAATTCTATGAGACTTGGCACGGTAGCACGGCCGGCGCTATGCTCCAAGGCTCTGGGCGGGGCCGTACACCGGTTGTGGTGACCGTGGCGGGAAGGGGCGAGGGATTGTGATCGAAGAAGGCGCGCCGCAGCTCGAGGCCTACCGGAAGAAACGGGACCCGGACCGCACCCCCGAGCCCTTCGGCGGCCGCCGGCAGACCCCTGGTCAGGGCTTCGTGGTCCAGAAGCATGCCGCGCGGCGGCTTCACTACGACCTCCGGCTCGAGATGGACGGCGTGCTGAAGAGCTGGGCGGTGCCCAAGGGGCCTTCGATCCACGCGGAAGAAAGGCGCCTGGCCGTCCACGTGGAGGACCATCCCGTCGAGTACGCCGACTTCGAAGGCGTGATCGCCGACGGCAACTACGGCGCGGGGTCGGTCATCGTGTGGGACCGCGGCTGGTACCGGCTGGTGAAGCCGGAGGATCCTCTCGAGCAGCTTCGCCGGGGAAAGCTCGAGTTCGAGCTCTTCGGGTACAAGCTGCGCGGCCGCTGGACGCTCGCCCGCATGTCAGGAAAAGACAAGGACTGGCTCCTCCTCAAGAAGGCGGATGGCGCGGCGGCGAGCGAAGAGCTGACCGAGCGGTATCCGCAATCCGTGCTCTCCGGCCTCACCGTGGAGGAGATGGCCGACACGCCGGGACACCTGGCGGCCATCCGGCAGCGTCTGGAAGGGCTCGGTGCTCCCCGCCGCGAAGTGACGGCCGGGCGCCAGCCGTTCATGCTGGCCAGCCTCGGGGAGCGTCCGCCTTCCGGCAAGGATTGGCTCTTCGAGATCAAGTTCGACGGAGTGCGGGTGCTCGCGGTACGCCGCGGCGCCCTAATCGAGCTCTGCGGGCGCAGCGGCCAGGTCATCACCGGCCGCTATCCCGATCTCGTGCAGACCCTCCTCGCCCTGCGTGTGGAACACTTCGTCATCGACGGGGAGATCGTGGCCCTCGACTCGAGCGGCCGTCCGAGCTTCCAGCGGCTTCAACCGCGTATGGCCTTGACCGATCAGCGAGAGATCGAGAGCGCGGCGGCCCGGATTCCCGTGGAGGGCGCCTTCTTCGACTGCCTGGAGCTCGACGGCCACGACCTGCGCCGCCTGCCCCTGACCCAGCGCAAGGAGTGTCTCCGGATGTTCGTGCCTCCGCTCGGCCCCGTGCACTACGTCGACCACGTGATGGAGCACGGCGACGCCTTCCTGGAGGCGGCCGCCGAGGCGCGTCTCGAGGGGATCGTGGCCAAGAGAGCGAGCAGCGCCTACACGGGCGGCCGCTCGCGTGACTGGATCAAGGTCAAGTGCCAGCGCCGCGGAGAGTTCGTGATCGGGGGCTACACCGATCCGCAGGGGGCGCGCGGCTACTTCGGCGCGCTGCACGTTGGACTGTACGAGGGGGGCGTGTACGACGGCGCGCGCCTTGTCTATGTCTCCAAGGTTGGCACCGGCTTCGACCAGGCGGGGCTCAAGAGCCTGTGGGAAAAGCTCCAGCCGCTCGAGCGTGCCGCGCCTCCCTTCGATGGAGGGGCCATTCCCGCGGGCCGAGGGCATCACTGGGTGGAGCCCCGGCTCGTCTGCGAAGTGCGCTTCAGCGACTGGACCGATGACGGAGGGATCCGGCACCCGACCTTTCTCGGCCTGCGGAGCGACAGGCGCCCCGAGGACTGCCGGCGCGAGGAGACCGCGCCGCCATCCCTTCCGGATGAAATTGCCGCCCCCGCCGTCCCCCCGTCGCCGGCACGAGGGGAGAGCGTGGCGAAGGAGGTGAGGCTGACCAATCTCAAGAAGATGTTCTGGCCCGCCGATGGCTACACCAAAGGAGACCTCGTCGCCTACTACGAACGAGTCGCGCCGCTTCTCCTTCCCTATCTGAGGGATCGGCCCCTCGTTCTCACCCGCTATCCCGACGGGATCACCGGCAAGTCCTTCTACCAGAAGGACGCCCCGGAGTTCGCGCCGGCCTGGGTGCGCACGGAGCGCGTCTATTCGAAGGACGCGGAGCGCGAGATCGACTACTTCGTGGTGGACGACGTGGAGTCCCTGCGCTACGTGGCGAACTCGGGAGCCATCCCCCTTCACCTGTGGGCGTCGCGGCTGGGCTCGCTCGAGCGGCCGGACTGGCTGGTGCTGGATCTGGATCCGAAGGGCGCTCCCTTCACCGACGTGGTGAAGGTGGCGCAGGCCCTCCACCGCATCCTCGACGATCTCGAGCTGCCCAGCTATCCGAAGACCTCGGGAGCTACCGGCCTCCACATCCTGATTCCCCTCGGGGCCCGCTACGTCGACGAGGAGGTGCGCACGTTCGCGCGTCTGCTCGCCGTGCTCGGCGTGGAAGCGGAGCCGGAGATCTCCACGGTGGCCCGGCCTCTGCGCGCCCGCGGCGGCAAGGTCTACATCGACTTCGGCCAGAATGGCCACGGGCAGACGATCGTGGCGCCGTTCTCCTTGCGCCCGCTGCCCGGCGCGCCGGCGTCCTGCCCACTCCTCTGGAGCGAGGTCACGGCCCGCCTCGATCCCGCGCGCTTCACCCTGGCCACCGTCCCGAAGCGCTTCGACGCCATGCCCGATCCGCTCCTGCCCGTCCTGGGCGGAGGGATCGACATGACGGCGGCCCTCGCCCGCATGGCGGAACGGTTCGGCGGAGAGGCCGAGGGCGGGGCCGGGAAGATCAGGAATTCAAAAACGCCTGGAGCTGACGCGCGAACGCGGGGCCGGTCCCGGCCTCCTCGTGCTTGAAGTACACGAAGGTATCGCGCCACCCGCTGCCGAGTCGCCGGATGGTGCCGCTCCACTCCTCGAGATCCCCCGGGGTGTAGCCCTGATCGCGCAGCCGGAAGTAACCCCAGTCCGCCGTGACCTCGAGGGGCGTGGTCGCCTCCTCGGTGTCGGCGACGCAGAGCGCGGCATTGGCGGCGCGTAGACGCTCGTAGACGTCGGCGGCGAACCAGCTCTCGTGGCGGAACTCGAAGGCACAGCGAAGCTCCGCAGGAAGCTGGGTGAGGAGTCCGCCTAGGCGGTCGAGATCCTTCCGGAAGTTGGGCGGTAGCTGGAAGAGCACGGGCCCCAGCTTCGGCCCCAGCCCCCCCGCCGTGTCGACAAAGTAGCGGAGTGGGTCGTCGATCTCGCGCAGGCGCGCGAAGTGGGTGATGCGCTGGGGCGCCTTGAGGGTGAAGGAGAAGTCGGCGGGCGTCTCCGCGACCCAGCCCGCGATGGTCTTGGCATTGGGCATGCGGTAGAAGGTGTAGTTGATCTCCACCGTGGAGAAGCGCTCGGCATAGTAGGGGAGCATCTTCGCGGGGGGAAACTTCTCCGGGTAGAAGGTCCCGCGCCACTCGGGATAGTTGTAGCCGGAGGTGCCGATGCGGATCAGTGGAGCACCTGATGGACGAGGGCGACGGCGATCGATCCCTCTCCCACCGCGGAGGCCACGCGCTTGATGTTGCCCGCGCGAACGTCGCCCACCGCGAACACGCCGGGCCGGCTCGTTTCGAGGAGGAAGGGCTGACGGGTGAGGGGCCAGCGCGCCTCCGCCAGCTCCTCCCGGGTGAGGTCGGGGCCCGTCTTGATGAATCCTTTGGCGTCGAGCACCAGGCAGCCCTTGAGCCATTCCGTGCTCGGCACGGCCCCCGTCATCACGAACACGTGCTTGACCTCGCGGGTCTCCGTGCCGCCTGTGGTGCCGTCCCGCCAGCGCACGCGCTCGAGTCGATCGCCGCCCTCGAGGGCTTCGATCTCCGTGACCGTGCGCAGGGAGATGGCGGGATTGTCTTCGATGCGGCGGATCAGGTAGCGTGACATGGTCTCCGCCAATCCCTTCGAGCGCACGAGCATGTGCACGTGCTTGGCGGTCTGGGCGAGGAACACCGCGGCCTGGCCCGCCGAGTTGCCCCCGCCCACCACGATGACCTCTTCCTCCCGGCACAGCTGGGCCTCCACGAAGGTCGCGCCGTAGTACACGCCCGTCCCTTCGAACTGCGAGAGGTTCTCGAGGGCCAGTCGCCGATACTCCGCGCCCGTGGCGATGATGACGGCCCGCGCGGGCACCCTCGCTCCGTTGTCGATGAGCACGGAGTACGGTGTGCCCTCACACGCCAGCCGGGTGGCCATGTGAGCCACGCTCATCTGAGCCCCGAATTTTTGCGCCTGGGTGTAGGCGCGCCCCGCGAGGTCCTGACCCGAGATGCCGGTGGGGAAGCCGAGGTAGTTCTCGATCTTGGAGCTGAGGCCGGCCTGGCCTCCCGGTGAGTTCGCCTCGAGCACGAGGACATCGAGGCCCTCCGAGGCCCCGTACACCGCCGCGGCGAGCCCGGAAGGCCCCGCCCCGATGACCACGAGGTCTCGCACGTGGCTGTGATCGATGGCCGCGTTGAAGCCGAGGCACTCGGCGATCCGCTGATTGGTGGGGTTCCTGAGCACCGCATCCCCACGACAGATCAGAATGGGCACGTCGGCGACGCTCACGTGGAAGCGATCGAGGAGCTCCTGGACGCCTGGGTCGTGGTCGAGGTCGATATACGCATGGGGGTGGCCGTTCCGGGTGAGGAACTCCTTGATGCGCAAGGTGCCCGGGGAGTGACTCGAGCCCACCACCACCACGTCACCCAGGCCGTGCGCGATGAGCTCCGTCCGGCGAAGGATGAACGCCCGCATGAAGATGTCGCTCAGCTCGCTGTCGGTCTGCACGAGGGTGAGGAGCTGTTCGCGCCCGAGCTCGATCACGTCACTCGGCTCGCTCGACTGGATGCGTACGAGCCCGCGCCGACCCGACAGCATGGTGACTTCGCCGGTGAAGTGGCCGGGCGGATGGACGGCCACGAGCTCTCCCCCCGTGCCGGAGGGCCGGCGAGCCTCGAGGCGGCCCGCGGTGACCACGAAGAAGCTCATGTGCGCATCGCCCACCTCGGCGATCACTTCGCCCGCCCGGAGCTGGCGCACGCGTCCGTGGAGGGCCACGCGTTTGATTTGCTCGGGGGTGAGG
>DASYQB010000160.1:0-9418 GCA_036005985.1 Candidatus Methylomirabilota bacterium
ATCTCGGTGTATCTCGATGCCGAGGAGCGCGCAGCCCAGGACACCTGCCCGCACTACTTCGAGAGGCAGCGCACCGACGGCGTGGACTACAGCATGTATGCGGGCCCCTCGCTCCTCGAGGATGGCGCCTTCACACCGCTCCACCTCAAGAACCTCCGGCTCTGGCAGATCATGATCGGCTGCGGTATGGCCATTGCCGCAGAGCGGATCAAGCCCCGGTTACCCGAGCCGCTCGAGATCACCAGCCTCATCCTCGTCCAGCACGCGCCGCTCGCCATCAGCTTCCGCTTCGACGAGAAGCGCTTCGACGTCGACGGCGCCTACAATGCGCGCTACGAAATTCTCAAGAAGCGCATCGACAAGGCCGTGGTCAAGGGCTCCACGGAGCGGGTGACCCAGCCGGGCAAGATCGCCATCGTCTATTCGCAGTCCAGCGAGGCCGCCGAGTACCGCGACTACATCGCCTATCTCCAGGCCGAAGGGTACCTGCTCAACGAGGTCGAGACCCTCGACCTCGATGACCTCCAGGGCGTCTCGGGGCTCCGTGCCCTCCGCGTGGCGGTGAACTTTGCCAACGCCCGCACGGAGCCCGCCCCGCCTCAGATCCAGGCCGCGGCCCGCGTCGACCTCTCCGCTGCCCGCTAGCTTTTCGCGCCGTTCGCGTTCTTTAGCGCCCCCCCCGGTCCTCTCCCCCTCCGGGGGCGAGGGGATCGAACTCCCTCTCCCTCACCGAGGGAGAGGGCCGGGGTGAGGGTGGTTCCGTTCCCCCGAGTGATTTCGAGTACTATTGGGCCTCGACGCTAAAACCTTCACCTCTTCCCAGGAGGACGTCCGCGATGGCGAAGTTGAAATTCGGGGCCTGGATTCCCACCTATGCATGGAGCGGCGGCAAGAGCGACCCCAAGAACGTCAAGCGCATCCGAGAGTCCATCGAGAAGTGCGAGGACTACGGCATCGACGTCTGGGTCATCGACCATCTCCTCTCCGCGCCGGGACTCTACGGCAACGCGTGGCTCGAGCCGCTCAACTCGCTCGCCTTCGCCGCCGCCCTGACCAAGAAGGTCAAGATCGCCACGGGCATCCTCGTGCTGCCCGTGCGCCATCCCGTGGTGCTCGCCAAGGAGATCTCCACGCTCTGCCACCTCTCCGAGAACCGCTACATGTTCGGCGTGGGCCCGGGCTGGTACGCCCGCGAGTACGAGGTGACGGGCTCGCGCATCGAGGAGCGGGGGAGACGCACCGACGAGATCATCGAGGCGGTGACCCTCCTCCTGACCAAGCCCAACGCGTCCTACCAGGGCAAGTACTATCAGTTCAACGACGTGACCATCGAGCCCCGCCCGCCGAAGATGCCTGCCATCTGGGTGTCGGGGGGATCGCGGGTGCCCGACGAGACCGACCATGACGTACCCGTGATCGCCGCCACGGTCATGGACCGCATCGTCAAGGCGGGGAACTGGCTCTCGCGCTGCTCGGGCAAGCAGGAGTGGGTCAAGCGCGACTGGGTGCAGCTCCAGCGCCACGCCAAGGACATGGGGAAGGACCCGAAGAAGGTCACCTTCGGGCATTGCAACTTCACCCACCTCGTGGACACGGCCAGTCACGACAAGGCGGTGGCGCAGTCGAAGGCGCCCTTCCTCCGCGCCATGGGCACCCATCGGAGCTACGAGCACCTGCAGGAGTGCTACATGGTGGGCGGCATCGACGGTATCAACGCGCGGATCGACGACCTGCGCAAGTCCGGGCTCGAATATCTCGTGCTGGGACCGGTGACCGACGACCCGAAGCAGATCGACCTCATGGCCAAGAAGGTCGTGAAGCACTTCAAATAGCGGCGTGGGCGCGAAATACGTCGGCGCCATCGTCCGGCGCCAGGAGGACCCGCGCTACCTCACGGGGCGCGGGCGACTCGTCGACGACATGTCGGCGCCGGGCTGCCTCCACGCCGCGGTGCTCCGCAGCTCCCACGCCCACGCGCGCCTCGCGGCCATCCGCACAGGGGGGCCCGGGCCTGTCCCGGCGTGGCCGCGTATTCGGACCCTTCCGCGTTCCCCATGCCCGCTTCGAGGGGAAGAGCGTGGTGACCAACAAGACGCTGCACGCGCCGTATCGGGGGGCCGGGCGTCCGGAGGGTGTCTTCGTGATGGATCGCATGGTCGACCGGCTCGCGAGAACAGTCGAGAGCGATCCCGCCGAGGCGCGCCGACGCAACTTCATCCGAAGCGACGAGATGCCCTACGACGTCGGCATGCTCTACCGGGACGGGACGGCAATCCACTTGTCTATGATGGCGGGGACTTCCACGCCACCCTTGAGGCTTCGCTTGAAGCCTCGGGCTACCGAGCGATCCGCGAAGAGCAGGCGGCGCCTCGGGGCCGGGGAGTGTATCGCGGCGTCGGCATCTCCTCAAGATCACCACGGCGCCCGTGACGCCCTCGCTGATCCGGTTCCTCATATCGAGCGCCCAGTCGTGACGGCGTTTTGCCGGCAGGCCGCTTCACTGGTCAACTCCGCTCACCGCTCGCCGGAGAGGCCGGATGATTCTCGCCCCGCAGGCGCAGGTCATCCACACGTGCCAGCCGTCGGCGCCGCTGTCGAGCTCGCCGCAACGCCGATGCTCCTGGAAGAAGGCGTTCAGGTCGTCAAGGAGGCGGGACATGGGCGGCAGTGTAGCAGCGAGGGCGGGCGAGAGCCATGGGTCGTCATCTGGCGGACGCGTGGCTCGAGGGCATGATCACCGCGCGAGGATAGCACGAGGGCTTTTGCGCCAACGCGTGTGCCTTCGCCAACCGAGGGGGCTAGAAGCGCTCGAAGGTCTGAGACGCCGTGGCCATCTTCAGGCGGAGGGCCGCCATGAAGACGAGATAGGCGTGGGCGCCGAGGGCGATCAGCCGGTCGCGATCGAGGGCGCGCAGGGCGGCGATGCGCTCGGGGTCGAGGCCCGCCTCCTCGAGCGTCGCCTCGGGATCGGCGAGGTAGCGCTCGCGGAAGGCGTCGTCGGACTTGAGGCGATACAGGCAGCGGTTGAGCGGATAGCCGGCGGCAGGCGGGAAGGTGTAGTGCAGGCTCACGCCACCGGCCACGTCACCACGGCGTTGCCGTGATGCCAGGAGGGCTCGTAGCACACCACGCGGGCCTTGGCGTCGCCCACCGCGCCAAGGAGAGTGATCCACGTCCGGAACTCCACGTTGCCCGCCTTGTCGAGCTCCTCGCCGGTGAGGGTGGCCGTCTCGCGCCCGCGCCCCGCGACGAGGCGGTCGAGCATCTGGCGATCCCAGTCATAGTCGGGGGATGCGTAGCGATCGCTGCCGGGGAAATGTGAGAGGCCGCCCGAGGCGAGAAGGGCCACGCGCTCCGGACGCGCGTCGAGCATGGCGCGGAGAGCCTGGCCCCACGCATAGCAGCGCGCGGGCGTGGGCTGCGGGGGCAGATAGACGTTCACGTAGAGGGGCACGATGGGCACGCTCCGCGAAGGCATGGCGAAGTGAAGCGGCACGTAGAAGGCGTAGTCGAGGGCCAGGTCCTGGGAGTAGGTGAGATCGAATCCCCCCTCGATGCCCTGCTCGAGGAGGGCGCGGGCCAGCGGCTCGTGCACCTCGAACGTGTAGCGGTAGCGGTCGAACTTCCCGGAGACGGTGGCTCCGACGTAGACGGCGAGGGCGGGCACCGAGGTGAGGAAGAATCCCTCGACGTGGTCGCCGCCGATGATGCAGATGACGTCGGGCCGGGCCGCGGCGAGGTTCTGTTTGATCTCGCCATACGCCGTGTGGACGCGGAGGACGAGGTCGCGATCCTCGGTCTCCGGACGGACGAGAAGCTGGGGCGTATGGGGCAGGGCGGCCACGGCCACGATCGACATGGGGCGATGCTAGGGCATCCCAGGCCGGGCGCGCAAGCCCGGCCGCCCGCTGCTTCGTCCGTGAGCTTGCCCCGGGCGCCTGTTCGTTTCGTGGGCAGGGGACGCCACTCGCCTGGCGCAACGTCCCGAAATCACAGGCAACCGTTCGAGGCAAGGGTCTTGCTATGTCAGGCCTCGTCGGCATATAACTAGGGCCTCTCGTCGTCTCGGGCCGCGGAGGTTTTCCACCAGCAGCGAAGGAGGATGGCGCTTCATGAAGATATCCAGGGTCATCACATTGGCAGTCCTCGCGGCCCTCGCCGGAGTCCTCGCCACCGGCGCCCTTCAGGCGCAGACGAAGGAGCCCATCAAGGTCGGGATGATACAGCCGCTGTCCGGACCCATCGCGGCCGCAGGCTCCTACATCACCAACGGCGCCAAGATCGCCGTGGAGCGGATCAATGCCAAGGGCGGCGTGCTTGGCCGGCCTCTCGAGCTGATCATCGAGGACAACAAGTCTGATCCCGCCGAGACGCGCAATGCCGCCGAGAAGCTCATCGTGCGGGACAAGGTGCCCGTCATCATCGGAGCATGGGGCTCGTCGATGACGCTGGCCATGATGCCCCTGGCCGCGCAGCACGGCATTCCGCTCGTGGTGGAGACGTCAAGCTCGAGCAAGATCACCGATCCGAAGACGCCGGGGCAAAAGGTGGTCAGCCGTATCAGCCCGACCAGCGAGCTCGAAGCGGTGGGCGCGGGGGCCCTCATCCCGAGCCTCGGCATGAAGAAAATCGGTTATCTGGCCGTGAACACGGACTGGGGGCGTGGGGCGGTGACCGCCTTTGGCGAAGCCTTCAAGAAGAACGGCGCCACCATCGAGGCGGTGGAGTACGTGGGCCAGGCCGACACCGACTTCTACGCTCAGCTGACCAAGTTCAAGGCGGCGGGCGTCGACAGCGTGGTCATCACGGATGACGCGCCCAAGGCGGCCAAGATGCTCCAGCAGATGAAGGAGCTCGGCCTCAACGTCAAGGTCCTGGTCACCGGCGGCTCGGCGTGGCCGGACTCCATCGTGCAGCTCGCGGGCGCCAAGGCGGCCGAGGGGGCGATGTTCATCAACTTCTACAACCCCTACGACCCGGCCATGGCCGGCGACGCCGAGGCGAGCAAGGTGTACGTCGAGGAGTGGAAGAAGAAGGGCCTGCCGTGGATCGGCGTGGTCGAAGGCATGCGCGGCTTCGATGCCGTCTACGTGGTCGCCAAGGCCATCGAGATGGCCAAGGAGCCGACGGCACCCAAGATCATGACGGCGCTCAAGACGCTCGAGTCCCGTGGCCTCTACGGCCTCAACAAGTTCGATCAGAACGGGCAGAGCTATTGCAACATCATCGTCACCCAGGTCAAGGACGGCAAGTACTCCGTGGTGGCCATCACCCCCAGCACCAAGCTCTGGGAGATGTCCGCCGCCAAGTAGCGGTGGCCCTCGTCCCGGCCTCATACGCGGCGGGCGCCCAATCGGGCGCCCGTCGTCTTTGCGCTCATGATCGCTGAGCTCGTCCAGCACATCGTCAACGGCCTGATCGTGGGCGGCGGCTATGCCCTCATGGGGATCGGCCTCACCCTCATCTTCGGCATCATGCGCGTGGTCAACTTCGCCCACGGCGAGTTCTTCATGATGGGGGCGTTCTTCCTCTTCACGCTCTTCAGCCTGTGGGGCGTGAACTTCTTCGCGGCCAGCGTGCTCTCCGTGCTCGGGGTCGGCGTGGTGGGGGCGGTGGTGGAGCGGCTGATCCTGCGCCGACTGCGAGAGACGCCCATCGAGATTCCCATGCTGGCCACGGTGGCTCTCTCCGTGATCATCCAGAACGCGGCCATCCTGATCTGGGATCCGTCGCCCAAGACGATCAAGCACGTCTTCTCGCCGCTGCCGCTCACCCTGGGACCCGTCCACGTGGTCTCGATCCGCGTCTTCGCGGGGCTGGTGGCGGTGGCCCTGATCGTCGGATCGCACCTGCTGATCCAGAAGACACGGATCGGCCGAGCCATGCGCGCGACCTTCCAGGACACCGACATGGCGCGGCTCGCGGGCGTGGACGTGGACAAGGTGTACATGTTCACCTTCGGCTTCGGGGCGGCCCTCGCGGGCGCCTCCGGAGCGCTTCTCGGCGCGGTCTTCTGGGTCTATCCCGCCATGGGCGATCTGGCCGCCCTCAAGTCCTTCGCGGTCGTCATCATGGGCGGGCTCGGCAACTTCCTCGGCGCCATCGTGGGCGGGCTGCTCCTCGGCGTGTCGGAGAGCCTGGGCGCCGGATACATCTCCTCGGGCTACAAGGACGCCATCGGCTTCGTCCTGATCATCCTCCTCTTGCTGTGGCGTCCCCAGGGTCTCTTCGGCAAGAAGGTGCTGCCTCGATGAGGGTCGGGCGCCGAGGGTGGGCGGCCATGATCCTGGTGGTCGTCCTCGCCCTGCCCTTCGTGGGCGTGGACGACTACTACCTCCATCTCCTGATCATGGCCGGCCTCTTCTACCTCCTCGCCGCGGGCATGAACCTCCTCCTCGCCGCGGGACAGCTCAATCTCGGGCACACGGCGTTCTTCGGCATCGGAGCCTACACGTCAGGCCTGCTCGCCGTGCACTCCGGGATCTCGCCGCTCCTGACCCTGCCCATGGCCGCCGTCTTCACCGGCTTCATCGGCTACCTGCTGGGACGCCTCACCCTCAAGCTGCGCGGAGCGTATTTCGTCCTCGTCACGGTGGGCTTCGCCGAGGTGATCCGTCTCGTCGCCACGAACTGGATGGACCTGACCCAAGGACCCATGGGCCTGGCCGGCATCCCGCCCTTCAACCTGGGCACGGAGCGCTGGACGCTCGTCTCCAAGCGCGACTACTACTACCTGATGGTGGTGATGGCGGGGGGGACGCTCTTGCTCACCGCGCGACTGCTCGGCTCGCGGGTGGGGCGGGCCCTCGCGGCCATCCAGAGCAACGAGAGCCTGGCCGAGTCGTCGGGTATCAGCGCGTACTCGCACACCATGCTGGCCATGATCGTCTCGTGCGTCCTTGCCGGGGTGGCCGGCGGCTTCTACGCCCACTACATCACCTTCCTGTCCCCGGAGCTCTTCGGCTTCCAGAACACCGTGACCATGGCCGTGATGGTGGTGGCGGGCGGGCAGGGCATGGTGCTCGGCCCCGCGGTGGGCTCCCTCGTCTTCACTTTCGTGCCCGAGTTCCTGCGCATGGCCGCCTTCTATCGCATGCTGCTCTACGGCATCATCCTCCTGCTCGTGGTCATGTACATGCCGCGCGGGCTCGTCTACTACCTGCGAGCCATCCTGGGCGGCGGCGCGCCGGAACCCGCCGCTGCGGCCACCGCGGACCGGAGTTTCGTGTCGGAGGCGGCCCTGGCCAGCGGCGGCGGGGCGGCGCTCGCTATGCGCGAGGTGACGGTGCGGTTCGGCGGCCTGGCCGCGGTGGACGGCCTGAGTCTCCACCTCGGGCGAGGGGAGATCCTCGCCCTCATCGGTCCCAACGGTGCGGGAAAGTCCACGGCCTTCAACGTGATCACGGGCTTTCAGCCCGCCGACGCGGGGCGCGTCGAGTTCGACGGCGCGGACATCACGGGTTTGCCGCCGTATCGCATCGCCGAGCGCGGGCTGGTCAGGATGTTCCAGCGCACGAGCGTCTTTCCCGAGGCGCCCGCCCTCGACAATGTCCTCACCGCCTGTCACCGCCTCGCCCGGACCCGCCTCTGGGAGCTCGTGCTGACGACGCAGGCGTATCGCGAGGAGGAGCGCGGGCATCGGGAGCGGGCGCAGGGCCTGCTGAACTTCGTGGGGCTCGGCGGGAAAGCCGGGGAGCCTGCCAAGAATCTCTCCTGCGGGGAGCAGCGCCTCCTCGGGCTCGCCATCGCCCTCGCCCCCGACCCCTCCGTGCTCCTCCTCGACGAGCCGGCGGCCGGGCTCAATGCCGTGGAGACGGAGCAGCTCATGCGCCTCATCGAGGAGATTCGCGGACACGGGCTGTCCGTGCTGCTCGTGGAGCACGACATGAAGCTGGTCATGGGCATGTGCGATCGCGTGATGGTGCTGAACTACGGCGTGAAGATCGCGGAAGGAACACCGGCGGAGATCCAGCGTCACCCCGAGGTGATCCGCGCCTATCTCGGATCGGGAGAGATCCTTGCTGACGCTTGAGGGCGTGACGGTCGCGTACGGCGCGGTCGAGGTCCTCCACGGCGTCTCCCTGCGCGTGGACGAAGGGGAGATGGTGTGCCTGCTCGGCGCCAACGGCGCGGGCAAGAGCACCACGGTGCGGACCATCTCCGGATTGCTCCGTCCCCGCGCCGGCACCATCACGTTCCTCGGGGAGCGGCTCGACGGCCGGCCTGCCCACGCCGTGCTGACTCGAGGCATCGCCCAGTGCCCGGAAGGGCGGCGCATCTTTCCGGAGATGACGGTGCGGGAGAACCTCGAGATGGGCGCGTACGTCCGGGGAGGCGCGGGGGCGCGACCGGAGGACCTCGAGCGGGCGTTTCACCACTTCCCGAGGCTCGAGGAGCGGGCGGGCCAGCTCGGAGGCACGCTGTCCGGCGGCGAGCAGCAGATGCTCGCCATCGCGCGGGCGCTCATGTCGGGCCCCAGGCTTCTCCTGCTCGACGAGCCGTCGCTGGGGCTCGCCCCTACCATGGTGGCCACGGTCTTTCGCGTCATCCGTGAGATCAGGCGCCAGGGCGTCACCGTCCTGATGGTCGAGCAGAACGCCGCCCTCGCCCTGCAGATGGCCGATCGAGCCTACGTGATGGAAAGCGGGCGCATCGCCCTCGGCGGCCCCGCCAAGGATCTCCTGCACAATGCGGACATTCGGCGCGCCTATCTCGGAGGGTGAGGAGCCATGATACGAACGGGTGCACAGTACATTGCCAGCCTCAAGGACGATCGCACCGTTTACGTCAACGGCGAGCGGGTGGCCGACGTCACCGAGCATCCCGCGTTCAGCGCGGCCGTGCGGAGCATCGCGCAGCTCTACGATCTCGCGGCCGCTCCTGAGCACCGCGAGATCATGACCTTTCCCTCGCCGGCCACCGGCGAGCCCGTCAACAAGTGCTTTCTCATCCCGAAGACGCCGGAAGACCTGGCGGCGCGCCGCCACGCCCATCGCCTGTGGGCCGATGCCACCTTCGGATTCATGGGCCGCTCGCCGGACCACGTGCCGGGATTCATCACCGGCTTCGCCATGCGCCCGGATCTCTTCGCGCAGCACGGGCAGCGCTTCGCCGACAATATCGTGCGCTACCATGGCTGGCTGCGAGACGAGGATCTCTACGCCGCCTATGTCATCATCCCGCCCCAGATCGACCGCTCCCGGCCCGCGCATCAGCAGGAGGACCCGCATCTCTACGCGGGCGTGGTCGAGGAGCGTGGCGACGGCATCGTGGTCAGCGGTGCCCAGATGCTCGGGACAGGCGGGGCCATCGCCAACGAGATGTTCATGAGCTGCATCGGCCCTCTCGTTCCGGGCGACGAGAACTACGCGATCTCCATCGCGGTGCCGGTGGCCGCCCCGGGCCTCCGGCTCATCGT
>DASYQB010000161.1:0-5577 GCA_036005985.1 Candidatus Methylomirabilota bacterium
GGGAGCGCCCCGGAGATGATCCGCCCTCTGGTCGCCCAGTGGGACCATCTGCGCCGGGAGATCAAGCGACTGGCCCAGGAGCTGTAGGAGACGGCGGCACCCGACCCGCCCGCGGTTGAGTTAGTCTGGCGGCGTGGACCCGCTGCTCGGAATCCCGGTTGGTCTCGCTCTCAGCACGGCGGCCGGGCTGCGGGTCTTCATTCCGCTCCTTCTGACCTCTCTCGCCGCGCGATTCGCCTATCTCACGCTTGCCCCGGGCATGACCTGGATCGCCTCCGATGCGGCGCTCATCGCTTTTGCCACGGCGGCGATGGTGGAGATCGCCGCCTACTACGTGCCCTGGCTCGACAACATCGCGGACGCGGTGGCCGGCCCCGCCGCGGTCACCGCGGGGATCATCGAGATGGCCGCGGTCACGCCGGATCTGCCGCCGCTGGTGCGTTGGACGGTGGCCGTGATCGCCGGGGGCGGGATCGCCGGCCTCGCCCAGCTCGGCACCACCCTACTCCGGCTCAAATCCTCCACGCTCACCGCCGGGGTCGGCAATCCGGTCGTGGCCACCGGCGAGCTGATAGGCTCGCTCGCTCTCGCCATCCTCGGCCTCCTCGCTCCCCTCGTCGCCGTCGTCATCGTAGTCATCCTGCTCGCTGTCCTCGCGCGCCGCCTGTTTCGCCGCCGCGCCCATTCATCACTTCCATAAGGGACGTGTGGTTGATTCACGGGCGGGGCTGGGGGGCTTCCCTCCCGGGACCACGCTGAGTCGCATTCCGCTTGGCCACTCGAGCCCGCCACGAGATGTTGCTTGGCGGCGTTGAGAAGCTCCCCAGAAGATACGGGCCCCGGGAGGGAAGCCCCCCAGCCCCACCCTCTCCGCGAGGCCCACGTCGGCTCCTACCGACGCGATCGTTGACTTCTCGCCGTACGATTTCCACGGGGGAGCCGGGTGGGGGAGGGGGGTACCTCCGTAGACCCGTATCTTCTGGGGAGCTTCTTCGAAGCGCAAAACCACGATCTCGTGGCGGGCTCGAGTGGCCCCGGGGAATGCGACTCAGCGTGGTCTACGGAGGTGCCCCCCTCCCCCGCCCGGCGTGGGGAAACCAAGAAGTGGTCCTCACACGACGGGTTAGAATGTCGTTCGCCATGAAGATCAACGGACGAAGCGAGGCGGTGAAGCTCCACGCAAAGGCGGCATGGATTGCGCTGCTTCTTGTTCTCCTCGCCGTGCCCGCCGCGGCCCAGCCCGCGCGGCCCGCGCCGAAGGAGGCGACGGAGCCCGTCATGAAGCAGCTCGAGGCCTTCCGGCGCGGCGACTTCGATACCGCGTACACTTTCGCCTCGGCCGATATCCGGCAGCAGTTCGACCGGCCCGCCTTCGAACAGATGGTGAGGGGAGGTTATCCTGAGATCGCGGAGTCTTCCTTCGCCACCGTCGTCTCGTCGGCTATTGCCGCGGACGGGCACGCCTACGTCGCGGTGAAGGTCCGCGGCGCCAATGGCAAGGATATCGAGGCGTTCTACGAGCTGGTGCTCGAGAGCGGTCAGTGGAAGATCAATGGAGTCGCGGCCAAGCCCGACCCCGGCGTGGTCGTCATCCCTCGCCCCTCTGGGGAGAGGGCAGGGTGAGGGAAGGGCGAGGGGATCAAAGATGAGAGGAATCAGCCATGGACTTTGACTTCACCCCCGAGCAGCAACGCTTCAGGGCCGAGGCGCGCGCGTGGCTCGCGGAGAACGTGCCCGCCGATCTCAAGGGCCGCGCCTTCGCCGCCTCACGCGCGGACCGGCACGAGGTGGACCGTCTGCGCGAGTGGCAGCGCACCCTTCACAAGGCGGGCTATGTCGGCATCGACTGGCCCGCGGAATACGGCGGCCGTGGCGTTTCCATCATGGAGCAGATCATGCTCTACGAGGAGATGTCCCGCGCGGAGGCGCCGCAGCCCGTGAATCGGGGCGGCATCTCCATGCTCGGACCCACCCTCATGAAGCACGGAACCCCCGCCCAGCAGGCGCGGCATCTCGGCAAGATCCTCAACGCGGAGGAGCTGTGGTGCCAGGGCTTCTCCGAGCCCAATGCGGGCAGCGACCTCGCCAATCTCCAGACGCGGGCCGTGCTCGACGGCGACTGGTACGTGCTGAACGGGCAGAAGGTCTGGACGAGCATGGCTCACGTCGCCGACTGGGGATTCTTTCTCGTCCGCACCGACCCGTCCGCGGCCAAGCACAAGGGCATCACCTTCATCCTCGTGGACATGAAGACGCCGGGCATCACCATCCGGCCGCTCCGGCAGATCACGGGCGAGGCCGAGTTCAACGAGGTGTTCCTCGAGAACGTGCGGGTGCCCGCCGTCAATGTGGTGGGCAAGGTCAACGAGGGATGGGGCGTGGCCATCACCACTCTCGCTCACGAGCGTGACGTGCTCACCATGATCCGCCACATCAGCCTGCGCACCGCCCTCGAGCGGCTGGTGGCCCTGGCCAAGCGCACGGTGAAGGACGGGCGCCCTGCCTCCCAGGATCGTGTGCTCCGCCAGAAGATCGCCAATCTCCAGGTCGCCGAGCGCTGCCTCCAGCTCAACGGCTACCGGAGCCTGACCCGGATCCTCCAGGGCGCCCACCCGGGACCCGAGGGCTCGACCTCCAAGCTCTTCTGGAGCCAGGTGGACCAGGATCTGGCCGACGTGGCGACGGACATCATCGGCCCGTACTCGCAGATCGCCGCCCCGAGCGCCCTCGCGCCCGACGACGGCCAGTGGGAATTCTACGCTCTGCTCGCCCGGGGCAGCGGTATCCGCGCCGGCACCTCGGAGATTCTCCGCAATATCCTCGGCGAGCGCGTGCTCGGCCTGCCCAAGGACTGAGGCCCAGATGACCATCCGCTCCGTTCCCATCATCGACATCGCACCGTTCCTCTCCGGCTCGCTCGAGGACAAACGCAGGGTGGCGGTCGAGGTGGGACGGGCCTGCGAGGAGATAGGCTTCCTCATCGTCAGGGGGCACGGGGTACCGCGCGAGCTGGTCGCCCAGATGTACGACGTCTCGAAGCGCTTCTTCGACCTGCCTCTCGACGAGAAGATGAAAACGCACGGCCGCGAACGGAGCCGCGGCTACGGCCCTCTCGGCGAGGAAGCGCTCTCCTACGGCTTGGGCAAGGCGGCCCCCGCCGACGTCAAGGAGGGCCTCTACGAGGGGCCCATGGACGTGCCAGACACGCCATATTTCCGCGGTCCGGAGGGTGCGCCGCACTTCGTGCCGAACATCTGGCCCGCGCGTCCGCCCGAGCTACGTGAAGTGTGGCGTGCCTACTACGGGCAGATGGAGCGTCTCGCCCGCGACATCATGCGGATCTTCGCCGTCGCCCTCGACCTGCCCGCGCGCTTCTTCGACGACAAGATCGACAAGCACGTGAGCCGGGTCCGCGCCATCAACTATCCCGACCAGCGCGAGGCGCCGCTGCCCGGCCAGCTCCGCGCGGGCGAGCACACCGACTACGGCAGCATCACCATCCTCAAGATCGAGGACGCGCCGGGTGGGCTCCAGGTCAAGACGCGCCAGGGCGAATGGCTGGACGTCGAGGCGGTGCCGGACGCCTTCGTGGTCAATATCGGCGACCTCATGATGCACTGGACCAACGATCGATGGATCTCCACCCTCCATCGCGTGCTCAATCCGCCTCGCGACGCGGAGCTGGGAACCCGGCGCATCTCCCTCGCTTTCTTCCACCAGCCGAACTACGACGCGCTCATCGAATGCCTGCCGAGCTGCCAGGGGCCGGGCAATCCCGCCAAGTATCCGCCCGTCACCTCGGGCGAGCACCGCAATCGCAAGTTCGCCGCCACCACCATCGCCTCCTAGACGATCCGCTCGAAGCCGTATTCGCGCGTCCCGTTCACGTCGAGGGGAAGATCGCGCTCGCCCGTCTGGATGAATCCCATGCGCGAGTACAGCCGGTGCGCCTGCTCGAAGCGGGTATCCGACCACAGGACGAGACGGGGAATCTTACGGACCCGGCACCATTCGAGGGCCACCTCCACGAGGGCGCGTCCGATCCCGCGCCCTCGGAGCTCCGCGTCGAGATAGAGGCGATGGAGCTCCGCGGTGTCCGCATCGAGCCGTTCCACGCCCACGGAGCCGACGACGACGCCGCCCTGGCGGACCACGAAGAAGGCTCCGCGCGGCGCCTCGTAGTGGGCGGGGAAGCGCAACAGGTCGGGCACCTCCACCGCGGGATCGTAGGCGAACCCGTACTCGGCGAAGACGCGTCCGATGAGCGCGATGACGCCGGCCACGTCAGCGTCCGCCGCCGCCGTCACCACCAGCTCACCGTCGGCCATGTCGAGCACCGTAGCACGAGCCGCCTTTTCGATGCGCCCGTCGCGCGAGGGATTGCCTTTGCCCGAGGGCGCGTCTACGATAGCCGGCACATCCATGGCGGGGCGGGCCACACAAGGGGGAGACGCAATGGCGCGGAAGTTCTCTCGGCGTGACGTCCTGAAGGTGGGCATGGCGGGCAGCGCAGCGTGGGCCCTCGCGCCTGCCACCGCGTGGGGCCGGAGTCCCGTGAAGGCGACCCAGGTCACCACCGTGCTCTACGCGGCCCATCTGGTGGCGGAGTCCGGCGGCTTCTTCAAGAAGGAAGGCGTCGACGTCGAGCTCGTCACCTCTCCCGCGGGGGCCCGCAGCGCGCAGATGCTGGCGGCGAGCCAGGTCAACTACGTGCTCGGCGACACCAGTCACGCCCAGCGCCTCACCGAGCAGGGCAAGCCCACCGTGGTCCTCCTCGTCACCGACAAGAAGTGCCCGTACGCCAATATCCAGACGCGGAAGGATCTGCGCGAGGCGGGGCTGAACTCCATCGACAAGCTCGCCACCATGAAGCCCAAGGACGGGGGCAAGTGGAAGGCCGGGGCCACCGCCGTGGGCTCCGGCACCTGGCTCTACGGCAACTTCATCCTGCGCAGCCGCTCCATCGGCGGGGGCAAGACCCTCAACGACCTGGTGGAGTGGATCGGCGTGGGTGGCGTCAAGTCGGCGCTGGGCGCCCTCAAGACGGAGAAGATCGACCTCAACATGGCCACGCCGGAGGTGATCATCCAGGCCGACACCGACGGCTACGGGGCCGTCCTCTTCGACGTGCGCGAGGACAAGGACTGGACGCCGGTGTTCAAAGGCCCGATCTCCGCCACGGGCAGCTACTGCCTCAAGGGCGCCACCCAGACCCTCAAGGGCGAGACGCAGGCCTACGTCACCGCGGTGTACAAGGCGGTGCAGTGGATCAAGGCCTCTTCCCCCGATGAGATCACCAAGGCGCTCGAGCGTTACTCCGACACCATGGGGCTCGCTCCCGAGGTGATCCGCAAGGCGCTCGACTGGTACAAGCCCGTGTGGACCTACGATCTCGTCTTCACCCGCGAGAACTACGACAACGTGAACAACGTGGCCAAGGGCATCAAGGCGGAGAAGACCTACCCCTACGAGGAGATCGTGGATCTGTCCTTCCTCCGCAAGGCCTCGGGGTCTGCCTAGACCGGTGCTCCGTCGCTCGACCCTCGTCCATGCGGGGCGGGGGGGGGGGGGGGGGGG
>DASYQB010000162.1:0-1597 GCA_036005985.1 Candidatus Methylomirabilota bacterium
ATCGTGAGCGCGCTCCACGCTCCAGAACTCCGGCACCACCAGATGCGCCTCGACGTGCTGGAAGCGGCCCGAGCGAATGGCGCGCAGGTGATGGACGCGGATCACGCCGTTCCCCACGTACTTCTGGAGCGCGCCGAGGACACGCTTCAGGAGGAACGGATCTTCCTCGTCGAGCAGCCCGCCCGCGGCGTGGCGCACCAGGCGAAAGCCCGTGGCCATGAGCCACAACGCCACGAGGAGGGCCACCACGGGATCGAGCCAGGCCTGGCCCGTGAGGCGAACGAGTCCGAGGCCGACGATGATGCCCGCGCTCGTCCACACATCGGCGAGGACGTGCTGGCCGTCCGCGATGAGGGTGAGGGAGGCGTAGCGGCGGCCCGTGCGTACCAGATAGAGGCCGAGGGCCAGATTGACGAGGGCGCAGCCGAAGACGATCAGGAGTCCCACCCCGATTTGGCGGACCTCGGGCCCTCCGGCCAGGGTGCGCACCGCCTCGTAGACGATGAGGATGGAGGCAAAAGCGATCAGGCCTCCCTCGAAGGCCGCCGAGAAGAACTCGATCTTTCCGTGTCCGTAGGGGTGATTGCGATCGGCGGGGCGACCGGCGAAGAGCAGGCCGCCCAGGGCGAACACGGCGGCGAGCACATTGACAATGGACTCGAGGGCGTCGGACAGCACGGCGGTGGAGCCCGTCAAGCGGTAGGCCTGGTACTTGGCGGCCAGGATCAACGTCGCGACCACAAGGGAGACGAGCGCCGCGCGAAGGCGGATGCGGGCGTCGTCGGCAATGGAAAGCTCGGCGCTCACATCCCGATTCTACCGCGCGGGTCGGCGCTCCACCGGAGTTTGGGCGTGACGATCGAGCAGCGGAGCGAGGAGCGGGGCGAGGAGCATGGTGCCGGCCGTGCCCAGGATGACCAGCCATGACCAGGCAAACGCGATAACGCCCATCTCAGACAGGACGAGGAGGGTCAGGTTGACCACCCCCATGATGACCATGGCCGCCACGTTCGCGTGGTTCGCGCGCAGGCGCGTGATGAGCCCGAGCAGGAACACGCCGAGGAGCGAGCCGAACGTGACGCCCGCGATCTTGAAGGCGAGCCAGAGAATCTTGTCGAAAAAGGAAAACCCCCAGGCGAGGGCGGCGAGGGCCAGGCCGAAGCCGACCACGGCCACCCGCGACACCCAGAGATAGTGTCGCTCGCTGCGCCCGGGCACGAGGAGGGGGCGATAGATGTCGGTGACGAACGAGGCGGAGAGGGAGCCCAAAGGAGAGTCGATCGATGCGAGCACGATGGCCGTCAGCATGATCCCACGCAGGATCACCGGCATGGCCGTGCGGATGAAGAAGGGGAAGATCTCGTCGGGCCGGGGCAGGGGCACGCCCGCATGCTGGGCATAAAAAGTGAAGAGTCCGGCGCCGATGGCGAGATAGAGGAGCAAGGTCACCAGAGTGCCGATGGGCGTGAGGGACAACGTGCGCTGGCTCTCCCCGCGTGTCTCCACGGTGAGGAGGCGCTGCATCAGGTCGTGATCCGTGCCGAAAGCAGCCATGGAGCCGATGAAGCCGTTCAGAATAGCCAGCCAGAAAATATTG
>DASYQB010000163.1:0-12030 GCA_036005985.1 Candidatus Methylomirabilota bacterium
GTCTGGAACGCCAACGGAGTGGCGACCAAGCAGGTGTTGCAGCTCGACAAGTCCTACGGTGCGGACGGCATGGTGGTGCGCACCAACATCGCCAAGATCGCCGACCTCAAGGGGAAGACGGTGGCCGCCTCCGCTCCCGGCACCGCGCCTTACTTCACGCTGGCCTGGATGCTCAAGAAGAACGGCCTCACGGTCAAAGACGTCAAGGTGGCCACCCTCGAGCCCGCGGCGGCCGCCCAGGCCTTCATCGCGGGCCAGAACGACGCGGCCATGACCTACGAGCCGTACCTGTCCACGGTGCGCGAGAAGCCCGAGGCGGGCAAGATCATCGCCACCACTCTCGATTACCCGATGGTGATGGACACCTTTGGCTGCACGCCCAAGTTCATCGCGGAGAATCCCAAGCTCGTGCAGGCCATGGTCGACAGCTACTTCGAAGCGGTGGACATGATCGCCAAGGAGCCCAAGAAGAGCTTCGAGATCATGGGGGCGGTGGTGAAGCAGTCCGGCGAGCAGTTCGAGAAGTCGCAGTCCTACCTGCGCTGGCAGAACCGGGAGGCGAACCGCAAGTTCTTCGCGGGCGATCTGCAGACCTTCAGCAAGGAAGCGGCCGACCTCCTCCTCGAGCTCGGCATCATCAAGAGCGTGCCCGACGTCGCTTCCACCATCGACACGCGCTTCATCAGGTGAGAGCCGGATGAGCGGCGGACGGGTCCCGCGCTGAAGCCTCTCGTCCCCCTCGCGCGCCCGACCCGCCTCGCCCTCGGGGTGGCCTTCTTCGTCCTGTTCTTTCTCGTCTGGGGCGTGGCCACCCTCGGGGGCTTCGTGAACCGGACGTTCCTCGCCGATCCCCTGTCCATGGTCGGGTCGGGCTGGACCCTGCTCGTGGTGCACGCCTTCTACGCGGACATCGCCGTCACCATCTGGCGGGTGTTCGGAGGCTTCGCGCTCGCCGCGATGATCGGAGTGCCCCTCGGCATGCTCATGGGCGCCTACAAGCCGGTGGAGGCGTTCTTCGAGCCCTTCATCTCCTTCGCCCGCTATCTGCCCGCTTCCGCGTTCATTCCTCTCCTCATCCTGTGGGCGGGCATCGGCGAGGCCCAGAAGGTCATGGTCATCTTCATCGGCTGCTTCTTCCAGATCGTGCTCATGGTGGCGGTGACCGTGGGCTCGACCCGGCGTGATCTCGTGGAGGCCGCCTATACCCTGGGCGCGCGTGCCGGCGGTATCGTGCGCCGCGTGCTCCTGCCGTCGAGCGCGCCCGACATCGCGGAGACGCTGCGCCTGGTGCTCGGCTGGGCGTGGACCTACGTCATCGTGGCCGAGCTCATCGGGGCCTCGAGCGGCATCGGGCACATGATCACCGACAGCCAGGCTCTCCTCGACACGGGCCAGATCATCTTCGGCATCGTGGTGATCGGCGTGATCGGGCTCGCCTCCGACTACGTGTTCAAGACGCTGAACCACCGGCTGTTCCCCTGGAGCCTCGCCTGAGCTCTCGCGCGTGCCCACGCTCTCCATCGAGGAGCTGAGCCGGACCTTTCCGGGCGTACGAGGCGGGGCGCCCACCCGAGCCATCGAGCCCACCTCGCTCCGCGTGGCCGACCGCGACTTCCTGTGCCTCCTCGGGCCGTCGGGCTGCGGCAAGTCCACCCTGCTCCGCATGGTCGCCGGCCTCGACCGCCCGACGACAGGGCGCGTCCTCCTCGACGGTGAGCCGGTGGCCGGGCCGGGGGCGGACCGCGGCATGGTGTTCCAGTCCTACACCCTCTTTCCCTGGCTCACCGTGGAGGAGAACATCGGCTTCGGCCTGCGGGAGCAGGGCGTGCGCCGCGAGGAGCGGCGCCGCGTGGCTGCGCATTTCATCGAGCGGGTGGGCCTGCGGGGCTTCGAGCGGCACTACCCGCGCATGCTGTCCGGCGGCATGCAGCAGCGCACCGCTCTCGCCCGGGCCCTCGCCAACGATCCCAAGGTTCTCCTTCTCGACGAGCCCTTCGGTGCTCTCGACAACCAGACGCGCGCCCTCATGCAGGAGCTGCTCCTCGGCATCTGGGAGGCGGACCGCAAGACGGTGCTCTTCGTCACCCACGACATCGACGAGGCCATCTTCATGGCCAATCGGGTGGCCGTGATGACGGCGCGCCCCGGTCGCATCAAGAGCGACATCGCCATCGACCTGCCGCATCCGCGGCACTACACGGTCAAGACCTCGCCGGAATTCTCGGCCTACAAGGCGCGGCTTACCGAGGAGATTCGCGTGGAGTCGATCCGAGCGGCGGAGATGGGCGCCTAGGCTTCAGAAGCGCAGGCGCGGCTCGCTTGCCGATCGACTGCTGCCGGGTCCCCCCGTGCTGACGATGACATGGCTCTGCTCGGTGAGCGGTCCCGCGACCACCTCGGAGCGGGTGCCGTCGCTGATGCCGAGCTGCACGCCCACGGAGCGCGGCTTGCCGTCGTCACCGACTATCCACACGCGGCCCGGCTGGCCTCCCCCACGCCGGGGGGCGCCGTCGGCGGTGGGCCGAGTTCCTCCTCCGGGCCGGTTCTCCGACGGTGCCCGGCGATCGCCTCCCGGCCGGTTCTCGGCCGTGGCGGCGGGGCTGCGCGACGCCTCGGACGGATTCCGCGGGGTGTCGGCTTCCACTCCGGGCGGGCGGAAGCGAAGGGCGGCATTGGGCACCTGGAGGACACCATCCCGCTGATCGGTGACGACCTTGATATTGGCGGTCATGCCGGAAAGGAGCTGAGGTCGGGATTGGCGGCGGAGACGACCACGTCGTAGGTGACCACGTTCTGGAGGATCTGGGCGGCCTTCCGCACCTGGGTGATGGCGCCGCTGAAGGTCCTTCCGGGGAAGGCGTCCACGGTGAAGCTCGCCTGCTGGCCGACCTGCACGCGGCCCACGTCGGCCTCGTCCACGTTGGTGTCCACCTGCATCTTGCTCAGATCCTGGGCGATCACGAAGAGCACAGGCGCCTGCAGGCTCGCCGCCACCGTCTGCCCCACGTCCACATTGCGCGCCACCACCACGCCGTCCACGGGGGCGCGGATGATCGTATAGCCGAGGTTGAGCTTCGCCTGGGCGAGATTGGCCTCGTTCTGCGCGACCTGGGCCTGGAGGTTCTTGAGGAGGGTATTGGCGACCTTGAGCTGTCCTTCCGCGGACCGGAGTGCTGCTCCCGCCGCGCGCTCCTGAGCGGCGCTCGACTCGTACTGGGCCACCGCGGAGTCGTACTGCACCTGCGCCGCGTCCTCGTCCGCCTGCGCGATGAGACTGCGCGCGCGGAGATCGTGCTGGCGGCCGAGGTTTCGCTTGCCGTCCACCACCGCCACCTGCGACTTGAGGGTCTGGGCATGAGACGACGCGAGGGCGGCGCGCGAGCTCTCGAGATCGGCTCGCGTCTTTTCGATCACCGCCTGCTGGTTGAGGACCATGGCTTCCGCCCCGTCGAGCTGGGCCTTGGCCTGGTTCACCTGCGCCTCGAAGAGATCGGGGTTGATGCGGGCGATGACCTGCCCCTTGCTCACCGCGGAGTTGAAGTCGACGAACAACTCCTTGACCTGACCCGAGACCTGCGAGCCCACCTGCACGGTGATGACGGCGTTGAGGGTGCCGGTGGCCGAGACGGCGGAGGCGAGCGGCCCCCGCGTCACCGGCACCGTGCGATAGACCTGGCGGCTCGCGAGGGCGCGCGCGTAGAGAGAGCCGCCCCCGCCCATCGTGACCAGACAGAGCACGCTCGTGACCAGGCACACCCTGCGCTTGACGCTCGTGGGCATATACCCTCCCCGCGCGGGACATCGGTCGCGGGACCCTCCGGCCGTCCCGCCGTCACCGAGAGCATCATCGAGGGGTGTGAACGGGGTGTGTGCGAGGTGTAAAGGACTGTGAACGAGCCCGCTCGTCCCGCGGTCTATCCGGGCGGTTCCCGCGCTCTCGATCGGGCGCGAAGTGTTAGGATGCGGGCTCGGGCGCCACCGCGCCGACCACTCACCCCCGCGAGGAGGATCCATCCATGATCGATCTCGGTCTGAACGGTAAAGTCGCCATCATCACCGGCGGGAGCGAAGGGCTCGGTCGCGCCGCCGCCGAGAAGCTCGCCGCCGAGGGGGTGCGGGTGGCCATCTGCGCCCGGCGCAAGGAGAAGCTGGATCAGGCGGCGGACGAGATCCGCAAGGCCACCAACGGCCAGGTGCTCGCCTACGCCGCCGACGTGAGCCGGGCCGCCGATTGCGAGGGCCTGGTCAACGCGGTGGTCGCCCAGTGGGGAGGGGTCGATATCCTCCTCAACAATGCCGGCACCTCGGCCGCTGCGCCCTTCGAGAAGGTGGACGACGAGACCTGGCAGTCGGACTGGGAGCTCAAGGTGATGGGCGCGGTGCGCATGTCTCGCCTCGTCCTCCCGCACATGAAGAAGCGCGGAGGCGGGCGCATCGTCAACATCACCACGGTGGGGGGCAAGACGCCGCCCGCGCGATCGCTCCCCACCACGGTGACACGCGCGGCCGGTCTCAACCTCACCAAGTCGCTCGCCAACGAGTACGCGCCCGACAACGTCCGCGTCAACACCATCTGCATCGGGCTGGTGCGGAGCGCCCAGATCGCCCGTCGGGCCAAGGGCGACCTCGAAGCCCACTACGCGGAGCTGGCCAAGCAGCGCGTGCCGCTCGGCCGCGTGGCCCATGCCTCCGAGTTCGCGGACCTCTTCGCCTTCCTCGTCTCGGAGCGGGCGACCTACATCACGGGCACCGCGATCAACTTCGACGGCGGCAGCGGCATGACCGTCTGACCCCCATTCCCTCTCCCCATCGGGGGAGAGGGCAGGGTGAGGGGGGCTTAGAGGGGAGAGGGCGAGGGGGCGTAGCTACCCGACAGGAATAGGCCGCCCGTCAACCGCCGTCGGGCCCGCGCCGGCCACAGTCGTGCGGTGCATGACGCGGCGATAGCGCCGCTCGTCCCAGGGACGCCCGCGGTGAAGCGCGCAGCGGTTGTCCCACATCACGAGGTCGTGCTGGCGCCACACGTGGCGGTAGACGAACTGCGGCTGGGTGGCGAACTCCAGCAGCTCCCGCAGGAGCGCGCGCCCTTCCTCGACGGGCCGGCCGAGGATGCGGGAGGCGTGCGATCCCAGGTAGAGCGACTTCCGCCCCGTCGCGGGATGCGTGCGCACCACGGCCTGGGGCACCGGGGGCACGGCGGCCCGTTCCGCGTCGGTGAACTGGTCGTAGCCGATGAGCCCCCGCGAGTAGACGAAGCTATGCTCGGCCACCAGCGCCTCCAGCCCGCGCTGGCGATCGGCAGGCAAGGCGTCCCACGCCCCGCGCAGATCGGCGTACTCGGTCTCTCCGCCTTCCGGTGGCACCTCGCGCCCGGAGAGTAGCGAGGCCATGGCAGGCACCCGCTTGAAGGAGCTGTCGCTGTGCCAGAGACGATTGCCGGCATTGTAGATGGCGCGCTCGTCATCGGGATCGAAGACGCGGTCCTTCTCGTCCACGTTCGAGATGTCGGAGATGCGCGGGTTGTCGATGCGGCGCGGGCGGTCCTTGCGGAGGCTCACCTCGAGCGGGCCGAAGCGCTCGCTGAAGGCGATCTGCTGCGCGTCGGTGAGGGGCTGCTCGGGAAAGACCATCACCGCATAGCGGTGGAAGGCATCCCGCACCTGGCCGAAGTCGCCCTCGTCGAGGGGCCGGGACAGATCGAGCCCGGTGAGTCTCGCGACGAAGTCCCCCTGGACGGGCGTGACGAGGATTCCCATGTCAGACCTCCTCTGCGGCGAAGACGGCGCCCAGAACCGGGTGCGTGCCCGACGGCAGGGCGAGGCGTCGCGGGCTCACAAGCTCGATGGCGAGCGGGCCCTCATTCTGGACGGGGTCGATCTCGACGGCCAGCCGCATGAAGGAGCCGGGCCAGCGGAAGTGCAGGCTGCCCCGGGGGCCGGCCGTCATCTCTCCCTCCAGCACGGTTTTCCACTGGGTCACCGCGCGCTCGCGTGACTGGCAGCGCATGCGTAGCCCGAGAAGGGTCACGGGCGGGGGAGGCGCCGGCACGGCGGGAGGAAGCGTAGGCGGCAGTGCTTCGTCCGACGGGCCGGGCTCGGCGAACTGCACCACGATGCCGAGCGCCTGCTTGGGATGGAGGAAGGCTTCCTTCCATTCCGGATCCGAGTCGTCGCGGCTGACGATGCCATAGCCCTCCGCCTCGGCTCGCGCGCAGGCCTCGTCGAGGCTGGGCACCTTGAAGGTGACGTGATGAATGCCCGGCCCGCGCTCGGCGAGGAAGCGGTGGACGAATCCTGAAGGCCCTACCGGCTCGATGAGCTCGATGCAGCCCCCGCCGTCGAATCGATAAGAGCCCCAGGTGAACGGCCCCGAGGGGTATCCGGAGTCGGGAACGCCGCCCAGCACGCCGGCGAGAAAGGGCGCGGCATCGGCCATCCGCGGCACGCCGATGGCAATGTGGTCGAAGAGGACGCGGTCGACCCGGCTCATCCGCCGAAGACTCTCCGGGCCGCGTCGAGAGCCCGCTCGATGCCGTGCGCGCTCACGTCGAGATGGGTCACCGCTCGAATGGTCCGCGGGCCGAGGGCGCCCATGCGCACGCCATGGGCGAGCATCCGCTCGACGACGGTGGACGCGTCGAGAGAGCCCGTGAGATCGAAGAAGACCAGGTTGGTCTCTACCGTGGCCGGATCGAGCTTGATGCCGGGGAGCGCGGCCAGCCCCTCGGCGAGGCGCTTGGCATTGGCGTGATCATCGGCGAGGCGCTTGACGTGATGCCGCAGGGCGAACACGCCACCCGCGGCGATGATGCCGGCCTGGCGCATGGCCCCGCCCATCTGCTGCTTGCAGCGCCACGCCTCGGCGACGAAGTCCCGGGAGCCGGCGATGGCCGCGCCCACCGGAGCGCCCAGCCCCTTGGTGAAGTCGATCCACGCCGTGTCGAACGGCTGGGCCCAGTCGCGCGCGGAAATGCCGGAGGCCACCACCGCGTTCATGAGCCGCGCCCCGTCCATGTGCGTGGTCAGCCCCCGGGCCCGCGCCACCCCGGTGACGGCGCGAACCGTCTCCAGCGGCCAGATCGAGCCGCCGCCGAGATTCGACGTCTGCTCGATCCACACGAGACGGCTTCGCGGCATGTGACGGCTGTCCGGGCGGATGGCCGCCTCGAGGGTGGCCGCGTCGTACTGGCCGCGCGGGCCCTCGAGGGACTGCACGTTCACCCCGGCGAGGGCGGCCGGCCCGCCCGTCTCGAAGTGGATGGGATGCGCCGACTTGTGCGCGAGCATCTCCTCGCCCGGCCGGCAATGCACGCGCAGCGCGATCTCGTTGCACATGGTGCCCGACGGCAGAAAGAGGGCCGCCTCCTTGCCGAGGAGCTCCGCCACCATCTCCTGGAGGCGATTGACGGTGGGGTCCTCGTGCTTCTGCTCGTCGCCCACCTCCGCCTCGCACATGAAGCGGCGCATCTCCAGGGTGGGTTTGGTCACCGTATCGCTGTAGAGATCGACCTCGATCGCCATGGCCATCTCCTATTGCATGGGCGAGAAGGCCGAGGGCATGACGATCTTCGTGGCCTGGGTGATCAGCGTGTCGGGGCCGCCACCGGGGGGCCAGAGACCATCGGCCACCGCCTTCTTCCGCGTGGCCACCCGCGCGTCGAGACTCGGATACGGCCAGATGTGCACGAAGCGGTTCGCGGTGCCGAACTCCACGTGGCCGGCGAGGGCGATGGGGGACAGCGCGATGCGGCCGGACAGCTTGGCCTCCCAGCGCTCGAGGAGGCCGGGCAGCGTCCCCGCCTTCATCTCGTACTGGCGGAACTCGTAGTAGGGACCGTACTTGCCCGGCTTGGGCAGGGGCGCGAAGGGGAAGGGCACCACGATCTCCGAGCTCATGCGCGTGATGAACTCCTGGATCTTGGGCGGCCAGTTGGCATCCTTGGCCGCCGCGCTGCGGATGCGCGTGCGCTCCTCGAGGCTCTCGTAGCCCCAGATGTGGATGATCTCGTTGAGCGGGCCGATCTCCGTGGAGAAGAAGGCGGTGAGCTCGGAATACTTCTTCCGGTGCTCGTAGGCTTCGCCGTAACGCTTGATCACTTCGGCCTGGCTGCCGACCTTGAGTCCGTAGGTGCGGATCTCGTAGATCATGGGCGCATCCTCCTCTAGGGTGTGAGTCCGATCTCTCGGAAATAGCGCCGGGCTCCCGGATGAATCAGCTCGGGGCGCGGCGCGGCGGCTACGGTATTGGCCGCGGTGGTTTCATGTCCCTGGGGCAGCCGGGCGGCAAGCTTTGACTCGCCGCCATGGAGCGCCTTGGCGAGTCGGTACACCGTCTCGTCGGGCAGATCGGGTCGCGCGAGCACGAAGCTCCACGAGCCGACGGAGACGATGGCCTCTCCCTGACCCGGATAGGCGCCCGCCGGTATGGTCATGGTCTTGAGGAAGGTGTGCGTGGCCTGGATGCGCGCCCGCTCCTCCGTCCCAGGCGCGATGAAGCGCGCGCCCTGCGGGCCGCGCCCCACCGCCGCGAAGCCTGGCCAGCCCGTGCCCCCGCCCCACAGGGCGGCCGCGCGACCGTCCATCACCATGGCCGGGCCATCTCCCGCGCGATCGAGATAGGTCGACTGGAAATCTTGCTCCATGTCGAGACCGATGCCGTCGAGGACATAGCGCGCGAGCACGACGAGGCCGGAGCCGCGCGCCCCCCACACCACCGGCTTGCCCTTGAGATCGGCGATGGTCCGGTACGGCTGGTCGCCGCGCACCACGAACATGCCGGGCGTGGTGTACATGGCGGCGAAGATCAGGAGCTTGCTCGCGGGACGACCCACCCCCGCGAGGGCCTCGTGGGCGACTTCTCCCTGCACGAGGGCGAGATCGAGCTGGCCCGCCTCGAGCAGGGGAACGTTCTCCGTCGAGCCCTTGGTGTTCCGCGTCTTCACCTCGATCGAGGGATCGACCTCGTTGATGGTCTGGGCGACCGCGTCGCCGTAGACGGGGAATCCTCCCCCTGGAGTGGCCGTGCCGAGCGTGACCATGATGCCCTCCGCTTTCGCTCCCGCGCTCATGGCAAGGAGCAGGACGATGGCGAGCGCCAGCCGGCGCATCAACGCACGGTCCGGCGGCCGAGATCGAACAGGCGCTCCGCCGCCGCCTCCAGGGTGCGCCAGGCGGGCTCGGGATCGCGCGTGGCCTCGACGTCGCCCGTGAAGGTGTCGAGGACGACGTAGGTCGCGCCCATCGACTCGAGGGCCCGCAGATCCCCGCGCACCTGCTCGAGGCTGCCCTGTCCCGCCACCCGCTTGTCCTCCGGGGCAGGGCGGTCCGTGAGATTGAGAATGATGCGCGGGCAGAGCAGGGGCACCGGCCGGCCCTCGCTCTTCGCGATCTCTCGAAGCTTGGGCAACCCGCTGTCCCTCAGCCAGTCCACCCGGCTCCGGATCGGATGCCAGGCTTCGCCAAAGCGCACGGCTCGTCTGAGGGCGGCCTCGCTCGAGCCGCCGACCCAGATAGGCGGGCCGGGCTGGCGCACCGGCTTCGGCGCGGTGTGGACGTCCCGGAAGCTGACGAAGCGCCCCTCGTAGGACGCGATGTCCTGGGTCCAGCAGGCCTTGATGGCCTGGAGATAATCGTTGGTCATGGCGCCGCGCTTCTCGAAGGGCACGCCGATGGCCTCGAACTCCTGCTTCGCCCAGCCCACGCCGACGCCCAGGATGAAGCGGCCGCCACAGAGCTGATCCACCACCGCGGTGGCCCGCGCTGTCTCGAGCGGATGGCGATAGGGGAGAATGATGACGGTGGTACCCAGCTCGACCCGGCTCGTGATTCCCGCGAGCCATCCGAGCATGGAGAAAGGCTCGTAGAAGGGCGCGGGGTAACGGGCGGCCACGTCGGGCGTGATGGCGATGTGATCGGAGGTCATCAGCAGGTGGTAGCCGAGGTCTTCGACCACGCGCGCCCAGCGGCCGAGGGAGGAAGGCTCGGCCCCGGGGCCGAAGTTGATGAGGTTGACGCCGATCTTCATCCGATGGCCTGGGCGAGCCCGGGGACCACGCTGAGGCCGGGCAGGCCGCGGAGCGCGTCGGGGGCGATCTTGATCTTGGAGGAGCGGCTCCCTCCGCCCAGGATCAGGTAGTCGAGCTCCATGATGCGCTCGTCGACGTAGATGGGCAGGCCAGGGGGAAGGGCGAGGAGAGTCACCCCGCCGATCATCATGCCGGTGAGGGCGGCCGTCTCCTCCGCGGTGGCGAAGGACACGCGCGAGACCTCCATGAGCTTTCGCACCGCGTGATTCACGTCGAGCCGCGTGGTGGCGAGCACGAGGCAGGCGCAGTACTTCTTGGGCTCCTTCTTCGAGGCGACGATGATGGTGTTGCCGGAGTGGTCGAGGGCCACCCCGTACTTCTCGCAAAAGGCCGCGGTGTCGGCGAAGTCGGGATCGATGCGCATGAGCTCCCACTTCGCGCCCAGGCTCTCGAGGGCCTGGGCGACCCTGGCTTCGATGACGGCGTCGTCGCTCATGCTGGCGTGGGCCGGTGGTCAGGCGGGAGCGATGTCGACACGGCAGGTGTTGTACGTTGGCGCACCTGCGGGCGAGGCGCGGTCTTCCGTGAGCACGTTGGCGCAGCCTCGCGTGTCGTCACCCTCGGCGTCGGGAGTGAACCAGGCGCCTTCCTTGATGGAGACCACGCCTTGGGCGATGCGCTCCGTCACATGGACGGGGAGGATGGTGGCGCCGCGCTGATTGAAGACACGCACAGCCTGCCCGTCCACGATGCCGCGGGCGCCCGCGTCGGCGGGATGCATCCACACGTCCTGCTTGTCCGCCCGCGACAGAATCGGCTGATTGTCGTGCGTCGAGTGCGTGCGGGCGCGCGACTTGGGCGAGATGAGCTCGAGGGGATGGCTCGGATCGTCCGCCTGCGGGGGAATCCACGTGGGGATGACAGGGATGCGGCCGAGCCCGTGCGGATCCGGATTGGCCGCGATGGAGGTCGAGTAGATCTCGATCTTTCCCGACGGCGTCGAGAAGGGATGCCGCGCGGGGTCCCGCACTTCCCGCGCGAAGGCCACCGGCTCCTCGGGGGCGGGGAGGCGGGCCAAACCTTTCTCGCGGAAGGTATCGAAGTCGTCGATGCCGGTGTTCTCGCATACCTCGCGGAGCCAGTCGAGGTCGGAAGGCCGCTTGTAGCCATCGAGTCCCAGGCGCTTCGCCAGATCGGCGCAGATGTCCACATCGTTGCGGCACTCGTACATGGGCGGGATGGCCTGCTGCATGAAGATGACGTAGTGCCCCGCGCCACTCCACGGCGTGTGCATGTCGCTCCGCTCCCAGAAGGTGGTGGCGGGCAGCACGATGTCGGCGTAGCGGGCGGTGGGGGTGAGGAAGTGATCGTGGGCCACCATGAACTCGAGGCGCTCGAGCCCGGCGGCGATCTTGTTGACGTTCGGGCACTGGTTGGCGAGATCGCCGCACGCCGAGTACACCATCTTGATGTCGGCGGGATAGCCTCCGGCCCGCCCGCGCTCGAGCAGATCGGCGAGAAGCGTGGAGGCCACGCGCGCGTTGGCCGGATTGGACGACGCGCCTTGGCGCTTGATGCCGTGAAAGCTCGCGCCGCCGCTACAGCCCGTGTTCCCACCCGGGATGCCGATATTGCCCGTGATGGCGCAGAGGGCATACGCGGCCCGGTGGAACTGCTCGCCATAGGCCGTCCGCCCCGGAGCGTAGCCGCAGTGAAGGGCCGCCGGCTTGAGCGTTCCGAACTCGCGCGCGAGGCGCCGGATGGTCGCGGCGGGAACGCCGGTGAGCGGCTGCGCCCACTCCGGAGTCTTCACGATGCCGTCGGAGAGACCGAGAAGGTACGAGCGATAGGAGGAGCCCGCAGGCGCCCCCTCGGGCAGGTGCGCCTCGTCGAAGCCCAGCACCACCCGATCGAGGAAGGCCTGATCGTGAAGACCCTCGCTCACGATGACCTGAGCCATGGCGATGAGCATGGCCGCGTCGGTGCCGGGACGGATGGCCACATGC
>DASYQB010000164.1:0-1891 GCA_036005985.1 Candidatus Methylomirabilota bacterium
ATTCGCCCTGGGCGAAGTTGACCGCGTCCGTGGCCTTATAGACGAGCACGAAGCCGAGGGCGATCAGGGAGTACATGAGGCCGATGAGGACACCGTTCGAGAGCAAGAGGAGGAAGAAGCCGAATTCCTCAGACATGGGCGGGCACCCTCTCGACGTCCTCGATGCGGGCTCGCGACTGGATGGACGCCTGCCGCCCGTCCTCGTAGGTGATGGTCGTGGCCAGCTCCACCTCGTGCCCTCCGCTGTAGAACGCGTCGATGACCGCCGCGTACTTCTCGGCCACGAACTTCCGTCGGACCTTGCGGGTGCGTGTCATCTCGGCGTCGTCGGCCTCCAGGTCCTTGGTCAGGAGCAGGAAGCGCCGGATCTTCGTCGCCTCCGGCAGCGTCTCGTTGCCCTTCCGGATCTCGTTGGCGATGAGCTCCCGCACCTCGGCCTTCTGGGACAGGTCGTTGTAGGACGTGTAGGCGAGACCGCGGCGCTCGGCCCAGTTTCCCACCGTGCCGAGATCGATGGCGATCATGGCGGCCACGAACGGCCGCTCGTTGCCGAAGGCCACCGCCTCGCGGATGAACGGGCTGAACTTGAGCTTGTTCTCGATGAACTGCGGCGCGAACGGCGTGCCGTCGGCGAGGGCGCCCACGTCCTTGGCCCGATCGATGATGACGAGATGTCCGCGCGGATCCATGAACCCGGCGTCACCCGTGTGGAACCACCCGTCCGGATCGAGGACCTCGCGCGTCGCGTCCTCGTTCTTGAGATACCCCTTGAAGACCGAGCAGCCGCGCACCAGCACTTCGCCCCGCTCGGCGATCTTCACCTCGACGCCCGGCACGGGGCGGCCCGCGCTGGTGGGGTTCGCCTCGGTGTCCGGCTGGAGCGAGACAAGGCCGCTCGTCTCCGTGGACCCGTAGACCTGCTTGAGATTGACGCCGATGGAGCGGAAGAAGCGGAAGGTGTCCGGCCCCAGCGGTGCTCCCCCGGTGAGCGCCCACTTCGCCTGCCGAAGCCCCAGCTGGTCGCGCACGGGACCGTACACGAAGAACTCGCCGAGCGTGGTGGCGAAGCGCAGACCGGCCGGCACGGGCTTTCCGTCCGCCCGCAGGATCTCGGCGCGCTCGGCGGCGGCGCGGAAATAGTTAAAGGTGCGACGCTTGAGCGGCGTGGCGTCGGCTGCCCGCACCTGCACGGCGGTGAGCATGTTTTCCCAGATCCGTGGAGGGGCGAGCACGGTGGTGGGCCCGAGCTCCCGGAGATCTCGCTGCACCGTCTCCGGGCTCTCCGGGCAGTTGGAGCAGAATCCCGCCACCAGGCTCGCGAAGAGGGTGTAGGTGGCGTCTCCCGCCCAGGCCATGGGAAGGTACGCGAGCGACGTGTCCTCCGGCTTCACGCCCTCCTCCCGGCAGAAGATCTCGGCCACCCCGATGGCATTGGCGTGGGTGATCATGGCGCCCTTGGGATTGCCCGTGGTGCCGGAGGTGTAGCAGACAATAGCGACATCGGCCGGTTTGCCTTTGTCGACCTCGGCCTCGAAGTAGCCGGGGTGCTCGGCGCCGAACGTACGCCCGACCTCCTGGACCTCCTCGTAGGACTTGAGCCAGTCATGCTTGTAGCCGGCCATGCCGCGCGCATCGTCGTAGATCACCACGCGGAGCGCGGTGAGCTCGGAGCGCAGACCGAGGATCTTGTCCACCTGCTCCTGGTCCTCGGCCACGATCACGCTCACCTCGGCGTGGTTCCAGACGAATGCGAGCTCCTTGGCGATGGAATCCTGGTACACGGCCACCGACACGCCACCCAGGCTCTGCACGGCGAGCTGAGCGGCGTACAGACGAGGCCGGTTGTCCCCGATGACCGACAGGCGGTCGCCCCGCCGGAACCCGAGGGCGG
>DASYQB010000165.1:0-3461 GCA_036005985.1 Candidatus Methylomirabilota bacterium
ATGAGGAACTGACAACGATGAGGATCAGAGATACCTGTTCGATGAATGTGGTGGGGGGTCTGGGACCGGGGGAGTCCGAGGGGGGCGTAGCACCCATCGGTTCAATGGTCCGGCGCCGACACGCGCGGCTGAAGAGCATGAGGGACCGACGGCGATGAAGACCAGAGACACCTGTTCGATGAATGTGGTGGGGGGGGTCTGGGGCCGGGGGAGTCCGAGGGGGGCGTAGTACCCATCGGTTCAACGGTCCGGCGCCGCTCCCCCCCAGCTCACAAGGAGGCTTGTCATGACAGGAGCACAGTTCGGCGCGGTCATCCTCGGGCTGATCGTAGTCGCCGTGGTCGTGGCGATCGTCGTCTGGCTGATGAACTGGCTATACCTGCGCTCGTCCAAGGAGCGCGCCTTCGTGCGCACCGGGCTGGGCGGCCAGAAGGTGGTGATGAACGGTGGCGCCTTCGTGCTGCCGATCGTCCACGAGGTGGTGCCCGTCAACATGAACACCCTCCGCCTCGAGGTCTCGCGCGGCCGGGACAAGGCGCTCATCACCAAGGACCGCATGCGCGTGGACGTCGTCTCGGAGTTCTACGTGCGCGTCCAGGCGGGGGTGGAGGCCATCGCCTCTGCCGCCCAGACCCTGGGGCAGCGGACGCTGGAGCCGGAGACGCTCAAGGAGCTTGTCGAGGGCAAGTTCGTCGACGCACTCCGTACCGTCGCGGCGGAGATGACCATGGAGGAGATGCACGAGAAGCGCGGGGAGTACGTCAAGCGGGTGAAAGCAGTGGTAGCGGGAGACCTCCTGCAGAACGGGCTCGAGCTGGAGGCCGTGTCGCTCACCCAGTTCGACCAGACGGGCATGGAGTTCTTCAACCCCTCGAACGCATTCGACGCGGAGGGCCTCACCCGGCTTACCGATCAGATCGAGCGGCGGAAGAAGATCCGCAACGACATCGAGCAGGACACCATGATCCAGGTCCGGAACAAGAACCTGGAGACCGAGCGCCAGGCCCTGGACATTGACCGCGAGCTCGAGTACGCCCGGCTGGCCCAGGAGCGCGAGCTCGAGGTACAGCGCGCCACCCAGCGCTCCGACGTGGCCCAGCAGCGGGCGAACCGGGAGCAGGAGGCCGAGCGCGCGCAGATCTCCGCCCGCGAGGCGGTGGACCGCGCCCGCATTGCCTCGGAGCGCTCCGTCGAGGAAGATCGCATAGCCCGGGAGCGCGAGGTCCAGCAGCTCGAGATCGCGCGGCGGCAGGCCATCGAGCTGGCCGAGCAGCAGCGCGCCATCGCGGTGGCTGAGCAGTCCAAGGCCCAGTCCGAGGCGCAGGCCGCCGCGGACCTCGCCCGCGCCAAGGCGGTGTCGGAGGAGGAAAGAGTCTTCACCGCGCGCGAGACGGAGATGGCGGAGCGCCGGAAGCGCATCGACCTGATCGGCGCCGAGCAAGAGGCGGAGCGCGACGCGCTCCGGGTGCGGATCGGGGCCGAGGCGGAAAGGGCGGCCGCGGGCGATCGGGGGGCGGCGATGCGCGTCGAAGCCGAAGCCCATGCCGATGCGGAGAAAGTGCGGGCCATGGCTTCCCGCATTCGGAACGAGGTGGAGGCGGAGGGGCTGCGGCTCATGAACGAGGCGGCCAATCTCCTGACGCCAGAGGCCCGGTTGTCGGCGATGCGTATCCGGCTCATCGACAAGCTCGAGGGTATCGTGCGTGAGTCGGTGAAACCCATGGAGCAGATCGAGAGCATCAAGATCCTCCAGGTGGACGGGCTCGGCGGCGGGGGCGGGAGCCGCGGCGACGGCCGCGAGGGAGGGAACTTCTCCGATAGCGTGGTGAACTCCGCGCTGCGCTACCGGGCCCAAGCCCCGCTCGTGGACCAGCTCTTGCGTGAGATCGGTGTGGATGCCGGCGACGTGGGCAAGGTTGCCCGCGGCCTTCTCGACCGCAGCGCGGCCGCGCTGCCCACCACCCAGTTACCGAACGGGCCGGCTGAGGAATAACCGCCGAGCCGCATGATCAAGGTTTACGTCTCCAGCGTCATCGAGGCGCCCGCGGATGCGGTGTGGGCGCACATCCGTGACTTCAACGGCCTGACGAAGTGGACGCCGTTCGTGGCCGAGTCCCGCATCGAGGGCGGGCTCGCCGCCGACAAGGTCGGCTGCATCCGGAATTTCCGCCTCAAGGACGGGGGGGTTATCCGCGAGCAGCTCCTCACCCTGTCCGACTACGACTTCCAGTGCACCTACTCCATCCTCGAGAGTCCCATGAGCGTGGACAACTACGTCGCCACGCTCAAGCTTACCCCGGTGACGGACGGCAACCGCACCTTCGCCGAGTGGTGGGCAGAGTTCGACTGCGCCCTCGAGCGAGAAGGGGAGCTTGCGCAGTCCATCGGCCAGGGCGTCTTCCAGGTGGGACTGGACGCGCTCAAGGGCCTGTTCCGGCGGTAGCCGGCCTCCCCGTGATTCGGGTCACCCGCTCTGCGGTCATCGACTCGCCCATCGAGCGCGTGTGGGCAGTGTTGCGCGACTTCAACAGCCACGCCGCGTGGCATCCCGCGGTCGGCGAGTCCGAGATCGAGGGCGGCGACTCTCCGGATCAGGTGGGCTGCGTGCGCCGCTTCACCCTCCGGGACGGCAATCGCATCCGCGAGCAGCTCCTGGCGCTGTCCGACCAGGAACATGTCTCCACGTACTGCATCCTCGACGCCACCCTGCCCATGCGCCGCTACGTGGCCACCGTCCAGCTCAGGCGCGTGACCGACGGCGATCGCACCTTCTGGCACTGGCAGTCCACCTTCGACGTGCCGCGCGGTCGGGAACGGGAGTTCGAGCATCTCGTCGGCGTCGGCGTCTACGAGGGCGGCTTCGAGGGCCTGCGGGCGTATCTGCGCCGCTCGCTCGATCTCCGCCCGTCCGGCGCGTCCGCCCACGCCGCCGGCCCCCCCGCTGAAATTCCGTCCCACGGCGTGGTGGTCGCGCGCTTTGGCGGCCCCGAGGTGCTGCGCCACCAACCGCTCTCCGCGCCCGCGCCCGGGCCGGGCGAGGTCCGCATCCGCCAGACGGCCATCGGCGTCAACTACATCGACGTCTACGTGCGCTCCGGCCACTATCGCATGCTCGAGCCGCCAGCGCCGCTGGGCATGGAGGCGGCGGGCGAGGTCGTGGACGTTGGTGACGGCGTGGCTCACCTTCTGCCCGGCGACCGCGTGGCCTATGCCTGTCCGCCTCCGGGCGCCTATGTGAGCGTGCGCACCATGAACGCGCACCAGGTGGTGGTGCTGCCCGACCACGTGGACGACGAGACGGCCGCCGCCGTGATGCTCAAGGGCATGACCGCCGAGTACCTGCTGCACCGTACCCACCGGGTGCGCGCGGGTGACACCGTGCTCGTGCACGCGGCCGCCGGGGGGGTGGGCCTCTTCCTCTGCCAGTGGGCCAAGGCCCTGGGCGCCCAGGTGGTCGGCAC
>DASYQB010000166.1:0-2432 GCA_036005985.1 Candidatus Methylomirabilota bacterium
GAGCAGCACAAGCGGCGCGTCGAGGGCCAAGGCATCCAGCGCCTCCACCAGCTCTCGCAGCATGCGCTCGCGCGTTGCTCCCTGGGCCCGGCGCTGCACCGTCTCTACATCGCGATCACTCAGTAGGCCCGGCAGCTGCTCGAGCCAGGTCGGTGCGTGCTGCTTGAGGATCTGTACCAGGTGCTCGCCCCCCGGTGCCCGCCCCAGTCGCCCGAGGGCTTCCAGCACGGGGAGATACGCTTCCCCGGCGCCGTACTGCTCCACGCATTGGCCCCAGCCGATGCGCAGTGCGTTCCCTTCGGCGACTTCCGCCAGGAACATTTCCACGAGTGCCGTCTTGCCGATCCCCGCCTCTCCGGTCACGAACACGAGCTGCCGCTGGCCGTTCAGCGCCGCGGCCAGCCGCGCGTGCAGGTGGGCGAGCTCCGCCTCTCGGCCCACCAACGTGGAAATCGTGCGCGGCGGGGCGGGGCTGCCCACGGTTGACTGAGGAAGAGACTCGATCCCCGGAGCGGGGAAGCCCTCGGGGGAAACCACTAGGGTCGGCTGGGCCACTGGGCCAATGAACCGGAATCCTCGTCGGTGCACGGTCTGGATGTACCGCGGCGCGCCTGACGAGTCCACGAGCGCCTTGCGAAGATCGCGAATACAGCTCGAGAGGGCGGCGTCGCTCACGATGGCGTCCCGCCAGATCGTGGTGAGGAGCTCCTCCTTCGTGATCAGGCGCCCCGGGGACTGGACGAGATGCCGGAGGACCGCGAACGCTCGGGGCGCCAGCTCCAGCCGCCGCTCCCCGCACCACGCCCATTCGTTCTCCGCCTCGATGCGAATGGCGGCAGGGTTGTCAAGCTTGGCCCGGCTCACGCCGTTCCCTCACGCTGAGCTCGAGGCTCGACCGGGCCATGGCGGAGACCAGACGGTGTGTCATCTACGCTCATGCTTCTCCCCTCGAAGTGATTGGCTACGGGACAGGAATGGCTCGAGCCGACACGACCATCCTGATGGTGGGACGTGGCGGCATTGGTCTGCACGGGCATTCTGCCAGATCGTGTCGCGGTCTGCCTAGCCTCAGATTCGTCCCCTCTCTCCCTGCATCGGATGCTTCATCCAGACATTCGCCTCCTCGTAGCGCCCGCTATTCCGTCGCACGTCGATCTTCACCGGTTGGAAGGCGCCCGCCACGACGTACGTCCCGCTTTCCGGAAAGCGCAGCCCCGTCCATTCCTCCCAGGTGGCCACGGTGTTCGTGACGACCATCGCGGTGGGAGCGACCTGCAGGATCTCCGCCCCCATGCCCTCGTGGACGCGGAGCCAGTGATCGAACGCGCCGCCGTCGGGCCGCCGCCACGTGACATACCGATCCATGGACGTGAGGGGGTAGAGATGCTTGAGCACGGGTCGCACGGGGGCCACGAGGGTGTCGAGCGCATGTCGGCGGGCGATGTCCCGCATGGTCTCGATGATCCGCTGGCTCAGCCCCTTCGCCCGATGCTGTGGATCCACGATCGCGGCGAGAGCGGACAGGGCGGTGGGGCGCCGTCCGTCGCGCTTCACGGCCACGCCACGCTCGAGCAGCTCGGGAATATTGGGGGGAAGATCGGCTCGCGTCCCGTCGCAGATGAAGGGGATGGAGTTGCCCACCGCCACGAGCGCCCCCGACTCGTCCCATAGACCGAACTGAAAGTCCCTGAAGTCGCTGAACAAGCGGCGCCACAGGCCGCCCGTGCCGTTGCCTTCGTGGAGGAAGCGCGGCCAGGCGAGGGCGTGAAAGCGATTGAAGTGAGGCTCGAGCTCCGCGTGCTCGGCGAGGGTGCGCACGGTGTAGGGCCCGTCCATGCCAGAATGATGACTGGATGAACGCGCGCCGTCCAGTGATCTATGCGCTTGTGGCCCTGCTCATCGCGGCTGCCGCGGGAGCGGTGTGCGCGGAGGCACCGGAGGCGGGCGGCCGGGAGCGGCACTGGTATCTCGTCCGCGCCACCAAGGAATTCGAGGCACGGCGCTTCGGGCAGGCTCTCGTGAGCTTCGAGGCGGCAGCGCGCCTGGCCGAAGAGCCGCTCCCCGACGATGCGCTGCGGCGCTGGGGAATCGCGGCCTCCGAGGCGGGCTGGCCGCTCTCCGCCTATGTGCGACTGCGGCAGTATCAGGCCGCCGTTCCCGCCGCCCCTGATCGGGAGGCGCTGCAGACCCGCATCGTGAAAGCGCGCCGCACGCTCCTCGCCACTGCGGTGCGGCAGTCGCGCGTCATCGTGCTTACGGAGACGCGTCCCTCGTGGGAGTCGCCGGGTGATCGTCAGATCATTCGCCTCGTGGCCCGCCGGGGCCGCGCCACGGTGGAGGCGCTCTCGGGGGCGCGGGTGGCCGCGCCCACCTGGGAGCGGGCGGGCGAGATCGAAGAGAGTGCCTACGTGGCCCTGGTGTCGCAGCTCCTC
>DASYQB010000167.1:0-11322 GCA_036005985.1 Candidatus Methylomirabilota bacterium
TTCTCACTACCGCGGGCGTCTCGCTCCCCACTTTTTTCACGGGGATACTGCTCGTCTACGTCTTCTATTACCTGCTCGGCTGGTCGCCCTCGCCCACAGGCCGTCTCGACTCGCTCTTCCCCACGCCTCCGCGGGTCACCAGCTTCTACCTCCTGGACTCGCTGATCGCCCGGGACCTCGAGACCTTCCGCGCGTGCCTGAGGCAGCTCGCGCTGCCCGCGGTGACCATGGCGCTGTTCGTGATGGCGCCGCTTGCCCGGATGACCCGGGCCTCCATGCTGGGCGTCCTCGGGAGCGACTTCATCCGCACCGCGCGGTCGAGCGGCCTCTCGCGCCGGACGGTCTTGTGGACCTACGGCTTTCGCAACGCCATGCTCCCGGTGGTGACCACCCTCGGCATGATCTTCTCCTTCATGCTCGGGGCCAACGTGCTGGTGGAGAAGGTGTTCGCGTGGCCCGGCATCGGCTCCTTCGCTCTCGAGTCGCTCCTCGCCTCGGATTACGCCCCCGTGCAGGGATTCATCCTCATCATGGCCACGCTCTACGTCCTGCTCAACCTCATCATCGACATCCTCTACGGCCTGATCGATCCGCGCGTGAGGATCGAAGCGTGACGGCGGCCGCCCTCCGTCACGCCCGCTACGTGGTGACGGAGAATCCCATCACCCTCGTTGCCTTCTCCATGCTCCTGCTCCTCCTCCTCTTGGCCCTGCTCGGCCCGGCGCTTGCCCCCTACGATCCACTCAAGAGCGACACGGCGAGCACCCTCAAGCCGCCTTCGATGCGCCACTGGTTCGGGACTGACCAGCTCGGGCGGGACATGCTGAGCCGGGTCATGGTGGCCACGCGCCTCGACATGGCCATCGCCTTCTCGGCGGTGGCGCTGTCCTTCACGGCGGGCAGCCTCGCCGGGGCGTGCGCGGGCGTCTTCGGGGGCTGGACGGAGCGGATCGTCTCCCGCATCAGCGACACCATCATGGCCTTCCCGCTCTTCGTGCTGGCCATGGGCATCGTGGCCGCCCTGGGCAACTCCGTCTTCAACGTCGTCCTGGCCACCGCGATCATCAACCTGCCCTTCTACGCCCGCATGGCCCGGGCCGAGGCGAACGTGCGGCGCGAGGCAGGTTTCGTGGAGGCGGCGCGGCTTTCCGGCAACGGCACGATGCGGGTCCTCGCCGTTCACATCTATCCCAATTGCCTCCCGCCCATGATGGTCCAGGCTTCGCTCAATCTCGGCTGGGCCATGCTGAATGCTGCCGGCCTCGCCTTCATCGGGCTGGGAGTCAGGCCTCCCACGCCGGAGTGGGGCATCCTGGTGGCGGAGGGAGCATCTTTCATTCTTTCCGGCGAATGGTGGATCGCGCTGTTTCCCGGTCTCGCCCTCATGCTGGCCGTGTTCTGCTTCAACCTCATGGGCGACGGGCTGCGGGACCTCATCGACCCACGCCGGCGGACGTGATGGCCGCCCCCGCGCCGCTCCTGTCCGTAGAGGACCTCTCGGTGGAGTTCCGCACCCGCGAGGGACTCGTCAAGGCGCTCGACCGCGTGAGCTTCGACATCCACCGCGGCGAGACGGTGGGGGTGGTGGGGGAGAGCGGATCGGGCAAGTCGGTGACGGCGTTCGCCATCATGCGCATCCTGGATCCGGCGGCCCGCATCACGGGCGGCCGGGTCGCCTTCGACGGCGTCGACCTGGTGGCCGCGCACGAGCCGGAGCTCGAAGCTCGGCGCGGGCGTGATCTGTCGATGATCTTCCAGAATCCGCGCACCGCCCTCAATCCCATCCGGCAGGTGGGCCGGCAGATCGGCGACGTGCTGCTCCGTCACGGCGGAGCAAAGCGCGGAGAGGTGAGAGCTCGGGCGGTGGAGCTCCTCGCCCAGGTACAGATCCCCGATCCGGCGCGGCGGTACTGGGCCTATCCATTCGAGCTCTCGGGCGGGATGTGCCAGCGGGTCATGATCGCGCTGGCCCTCGCCTGCGGGCCCGCCCTCCTCGTGGCCGACGAGCCCACCACCGGCCTCGACGTGACCACGCAGGCCGCCATCATGGACCTGATCGACGAGCTGGCCCGGGCGAAGCGGATGGCCACCCTCCTCATCACCCACGACCTGGGCCTGGCCGCCCTGCACTGCGAGCGCATCGTGGTGATGCACGCTGGCCACGTGGTGGAGTCCGCTCCCACCGCCGAGCTCTTCGCGAGCCCACGCCATCCCTACACGGCCAAGCTCATCGCGGCCACGCCGGGACCCGGCATATCGCTCGAAGAGCTGGCGGCGATTCCCGGGAGCCTTCCCGATCTCCGCGGCGAGCTTCCCGCCTGCCGCTACAGCCGTCGCTGCGAGCGCTATGCTCCGTTCTGCGACGAGCCGCTCCCTCTCGCGGAGGTGGGCCCTCGCCACACCGTGGCCTGCGGGAAGCCGCTCTGATGGACACGCTGCTCGAGGTGGCCAGCGTCAGCAAGCGCTTTCCCGTGACGGTGAAGGGATCGCCGCGAGGCTCCGAGCACTTTCTCCAGGCCGTGGACGACGTCTCCTTCTCCATTGGCCGCGGGGAATGCGTGGGGCTGGTCGGCGAGTCCGGTTGTGGCAAGTCCACCCTGGTCAAGCTCATCACGCGTCTGTCCGACACCTCGGACGGGCGCATCTGGTTCGACGGCCACGACATCGGTACCGTGCCCGCCGAGCGCTTCGCGCGAATGCCTCAGCGGGCGCTGATCCAGATGGTCTTCCAGGACCCCACCGACAGCCTCAACCCGCGCTTCACCGCCTTCGACACCATCGCGGATCCGCTACGACGCCTCGGCCGGAGCGCCGGAGCGGGCGAGGTGGCGAAGCGGGTGAGCGCGCTGGCCGACATGGTCGGCCTGCCCCGGGAGCTGCTCGGGCGCTACCCGCACCAGCTCTCGGGAGGGCAGAAGCAGCGCGTGGGCATCGCGCGGGCGGTGGCGCTCGAGCCGCGGCTCCTCGTCCTCGACGAGCCCACCTCCGCGCTCGACGTGTCGGTGCAGGCGGTCATCCTCAAGCTCCTCGAGAGCCTGCGCCGCCGGCTCGGCATGAGCTATCTCTTCGTCTCTCACGATCTCAACGTGGTGCGGCTCCTCGCCGACCGGGTGCTCGTGATGTACCTTGGGCGCATCGTGGAGATGGGAACCGTCGACGAAGTCTTCGAGCGGCCGCGCCATCCGTACACGCGCGCTCTCCTCTCCTGCGTGCCGGAGCCCGGCGCCACGGGTGCCGGACAACGTATCCGCCTGTCGGGCGAGCCGCGTAGCCCCATCGATCCCGACCCCAACGTCTGCCGCTTCTACGGGCGCTGTCCCGACGGTGTCGAGCGTTGCGCCCAGGAAATGCCGCTCCTGCGCTCCTTCGGCGGGGTGCACCTGTCGGCCTGTCACCTGGCATGAGCGCGCCCCCGGAGCCCTCCCCGCCGGCGTCTACCCAGGCACCAGACGTTGCCCGGTTCGTCGACGAAGTCGCCCCGCTTCTGGGTCTGCGGATACCCCCAGAATGCCGGGAGGGCGTCACGCGGAACCTGGCCGGACTCCTCGCGGCCGGCGCACTCCTCGGAGACTTCCCCGTGGGCGACACGGAGACTGCCCCGGTCTTCAAGCCGTGACGCCGGCCGACGCCCTCGGCATCGCCGCCGACATACGGGCGCGCCGCGTGACCGCGCGCGAAGTGACGGCCCGTACGCTCGAGGGAATTCGGGCGCGCGATCCATCGCTCAATTGCTTCACCGACGTTCTCGGGGACAGCGCTCTGCATGACGCCGAATCCGTGGATGCGGCCCTCGCCGGGGGCGGGGAGCCCGGCTCGCTCGCCGGCGTCCCCTTCGCGGTCAAGAATCTCTTCGACGTCGCCGGCGTGACCACGCTCGCGGGATCGAGGATCAATGCCGGGCATCCCAAGGCGACACGCGACGCCACGGTGGTGGCGAGGCTGCGCGGCGCGGGAGCGGTGCTCCTGGGTACGCTCAACATGGACGAGTACGCGTTCGGATTCACCACCGAGAACTCGCACCACGGGCCCACGCGCAATCCACACGATCTGACGCGCGTGGCCGGCGGCTCCTCTGGTGGCTCGGGTGCCGCGGTCGCGGCGGGGCTCGTGCCGCTGGCCCTGGGCTCCGACACCAATGGCTCCATTCGCGTCCCCGCCGCTCTCTGTGGAGTGTTCGGGCTCAAGCCCACCTATGGCCGCCTCTCCCGATCCGGCGCGGCTCTCTTCGGCATGAGCTTCGATCACGTGGGCCCCCTCGCCACGTCGGTGCGGGATCTGGCCGCGGCCTACGACGTGATGCAGGGACCCGATGTCACCGATCCCGTGTGCACCGATCGGCCTATGGAAGCGTGCCTACCCCGGCTCGAGGAGGGGACCGGCGATCTCCGGATCGCCGTGGCCGACGGGCACTTCGCGTCGCGCGGGGAGCCGGACGTCTTCGCGGCGGTGGAGCGGGTCGCCAAGGCTCTCGGCGCCGAGCGTCGCGTGACCATTCCCGAGAACGATCGTGCCCGGGCGGCCGCCACCATCATCACCGCCGCCGAGGGGGCGAGCCTTCACATGGACGATCTCCGGAGCCGCCCCCTCGACTTCGATCCGATGACCCGCGACCGCTTCCTCGCGGGGGCGCTCGTTCCCGCTGCCCTCTACGTCCGTGCGCAGCGTTTCCGCGCATGGTATAGGGAGCGGGTGCGTGAGATCTTCCGCGAGGTGGACGTGTTGCTCGCCCCCACCACGCCCTTCCCCGCGCTGCGGATCGGCCAGGACACGATCACCGTCGCCGGCGCCCAGGTACCGGCGCGGCCCATGCTCGGGCTCTACACCCAGCCGCTTTCCTTCGTCGGTCTACCCGTGATCTCCGTTCCCGCGGCCGGCGCCCGCCCGCTTCCTCTCGGTGTCCAGCTCGTCGCCGCGCCGTGGAACGAGGCGGCGCTCTTCCGGGTCGCCGCCGTGCTCGAGCGCGCCGGCGTGGTGGCCGCCCACATCGCCGGCTGATCGTGCCGGCTTTTCCCGCCGCCTCCCCAGGGCGTCCCCTGCTTCAACCATGGAGAAATGAGACATGGAGATCAATATCCCCGACGTCGTGGCCGAGGTGAAGGCCGCCTTCGAGCGCTATGAGAAGGCGATCAACGCCAACGATGTCGCGGTGCTCGACGAATCGTTCTGGAACGATCCCCGCGTCATCCGCTACTCGCTCACTGACAATGCCTACGGCTACGAGGCCATTCACGCCTCGCGCCTCACCCGCCCGAAGACGGACCTCCAGCGCGTCCTCTCGAACACCGTGATCACCACGTTCGGACGGGACCTCGCCACGGCCAACACGGAATATCACCGCGTGGAGTCGGGCCGGCATGGGCGCCAGAGCCAGACGTGGGTGCGCATGCCGGAGGGCTGGCGTGTCGTGAGCGCCCACGTTTCGTTCATGCCCACGACGTAGGCAGACGCAGCGCCCACCTTTTGCTCACGATAGAGGCGAGTTTGCTCACGTCGTGGGCACCGAGACACGGCCTGCCGAGCCTGCGAGTCTGAACTGTTTGATTTGATTGGGTCGGTGGCGAGGCACAGGGTTTGCTCTGTCTTCTCCCGGAGTAGTGCCGAGAAGCCCAACGGGAGGAGCAAATGGCCGATAGGCCGGAGAGTAGCGAGAGGCTGATCAATCGGCTGGTCGAGCGCTCTATCGAGCAAGCCGTGTTCGGTGGCCGGCGGGACTTTCTCAAGACCGTCGGGGCGGGAACGGCGGCGGCGATGCTTGCCGGCGTCTTCCCGATGGAGGTCGCCAAGGCCCTTGCCCAGGCCAAGCTCGGGCCGCCCGAGAAGAAAGACCTCAAGATCGGCTTCATCCCCATCACGTGCGCGACGCCGATCATCATGGCCGAGCCCATGGGCTTCTACAAGAAGTACGGGCTCACTACCCAAGTGGTGAAGGCGTCGAGCTGGGCCATGATCCGCGACCTCTCCATCAACAAAGAGAGCGACGCCACGCACATGCTCTCGCCTATGCCGCTGTCCATCAGCATGGGCATCGGCTCGCAGGAGGTGCCGTACGTGATGCCGGCCGTGGAGAACATCAACGGCCAGGCCATCACCCTCGCCAACAAGCACAAGGCGGTGAAGAGCGCGGCGGAGTTCAAGGGCTTCAAGTTCGGCGTGCCCTTCGACTATTCCATGCACAACTTCCTCCTCCGCTACGTGGTGGCGGAGGCGGGCCTCGATCCCGACAAGGACATCCAGATTCGCGCGGTGCCGCCGCCGGAGATGGTGGCCAATCTGCGCGCGGGAAATCTCGACGGCTATCTCGGACCGGACCCCTTCAACCAGCGTGCGGTGTACGAAAACGAAGGCTTCATCTTCATGCTCTCGAAGGACATCTGGCCGGGCCATCCCTGCTGCGCCTTCGCCGCTCGCAAAGACTTCGCGGAGAGCGCGCCGAACTCCTTCGGCGCCCTCTTCCGGGCCATCGTGGACGCCACCGAGTTCGCCCACGACAAGAAGAACCGCAAGGAGATCGCCGCGGCCATCGCCCCTCGCAACTACCTCAACCAGCCCGTGGAGGTGGTGGAGGCGGTGCTGACCGGACAGTTCGACAATGGCCTGGGCCAGAAGATGAACGTGCCCGACCGGGTGGACTTCGATCCCTTCCCCTACCAGTCGATGGCGGTGTGGATCCTCACCCAGATGAAGCGGTGGGGCTACATCAAGGGCGACGTGGACTACCAGAAAGTGGCGACCCAGGTCTTCCTCGCGGATCAGTGCCGCGAGGTGATGAAGTCCCTCGGCTACAAGGCGCCCGAGAAGAATGCCGTCACCCACACCTTCCTCATCGGCAAGCAGAAGACCTTCGATCCTTCGAAGCCCGCGGAGTATCTCGCCGGCTTCCCGATCAAGCGGACGTGAGACGGTGACCCCCGCCCGGCAAGAGCGGCTGCGGACGGTGGTCTACAGCCTTGTGCTCCTCGCGACCTTTCTCGTGATCTGGCAAGTCATCGCGGGCACGGGTGGAAAAGGGGCGAAGGCCGCGGGCATTCCCGGGCCGGTGGCGGTGGCTCAGACGGCGTGGGTCATGCTCGCCGACCCCTTCTATGATCGCGGGCCCAACGACAAGGGATTCGGGCTTCAGCTAGGCTACAGCCTGGCCCGCATGATGGGCGGCTACCTCTGCGCGTCGGTGGTGGCCATTCTGGTGGGCGTCGCCCTCGGGTCGTCGCCCGCGCTCTTCAAGGCGGCCAACCCGTTCATCCAGATCATGAAGCCCATCTCGCCGCTGGCCTGGATGCCGCTCTTCCTCTACACCCTCAAGAACGCGGGCCAGGCGGCGGTGCTGGTGATCTTCGTCTCCTCGCTGTGGCCGACCATGGCCAACACCGCCTTCGGGGTGGGTTCCATCAAGAGGGATTACCTGAATGTCTCGCGGCTCCTCCAGCTGTCCTGGCCGCGCCGCTTCTTCCAGGTGATTCTGCCCGCGGCGGCCCCGGCCATTCTGGCCGGGCTGCGCATCTCGATCGGCAGCGCGTGGGTGGCCATCGTGGCCGCGGAGATGCTCATCGGCGGCACCGGCGTTGGATATTTCGTCTGGAACGAATGGAACAACCTCGCCCTCAACAGCGTGATCTTCGCCATCTTCGCCATCGGTATGGTCGGCGTCCTCCTCGATTTCGGCCTCGGCCGGGTCGCCAAGCTGGTCGCGTACTCGGACTAGGCCATGGCTTTCCTCGAGCTCGATCACGTGACCAAGTACTTCCCCAACCCCGACGGGGCGGGGGAGGTGTGCGTGTTCCGGGACGTGGCCTTCGGAGTCGAGCGGGGCGAGTTCCTCACCATGGTCGGCCATTCGGGCTGCGGGAAAAGCACCATCCTGAACATCATCGCGGGGCTGGAGACGGCCTCGCAGGGCGGCGCCGTGCTCGAGGGCCGCGAGATCCGGGGCCCCGGCATGGATCGCATGGTGGTCTTCCAGAACTTCTCCCTCATGCCCTGGATGACGGTGGCCCAGAACGTGCGCCTGGCCGTGCGCTCCGCCTACGCCTCGTGGTCGCGGGCGCAGGTCGAGGACTGTGTCAGACGTTACGTCGAGATGGTCGGGCTCACGGGGGCGGAGAACAAGCGGCCGGCCGCGTTGTCGGGCGGCATGAAGCAGCGGGTGGGGCTCGCGCGCGCCTTCGCCACCGAGCCGAAAGTCCTGCTCCTCGACGAGCCCTTCGCCCAGATCGACGCCCTTACCCGGGGCGTGATCCAGGAAGAGCTCGTCCGGATGTGGACGGCCTCACGCAATACCGTGTTCATGGTGACCCACGACGTCGACGAGGCAATCCTGCTCTCGGATCGCATCGCCCTCATGACCAACGGCCCGGAGGCGCGCCTCGCCGAGATCGTCGAGGTCAAGCTGCCGCGCCCACGCTCGCGCGCCGACATCATCGACGAGCCGGAGTACGCGCGGCTGCGGAGCCACATCATCCATTTCCTCGTCGAGCGCTCCCGGCATCTCCAGGAGCAGGCGCTGGCCGCCGGCGCGCTCCGCGCCCACGAACTCGTTTCCGCACGCTGAAAGGAGACACGCAATGGATCGGGCAGCGGCGCTCCAGAAGATCCGGCAGGCCCGCGAGGCAAAGGGCCTCTCCTATGACGACCTAGGGAAGGCCCTCGGCACAAAGGATACGATGTACATCGCGGCTGCCCTCCATGGGCAGCATCGCCTGAACGCCGAGGAGGCCAAGCAGCTCGCCCAGGCCCTCGGCATCGACGCGGACACCGCCATGGCCACCACGGCCATGCCTCTCCGCACTGACTTTCCCCTCACCACGGACCCCTTCAAGTACCGGCTCATGGAGCTGGTCGGAGTCTACGGGGATGCCCTCAGGGAGCGCTCGAACGAGCTGTGGGGTGACGGCATCCTCTCGGCCATCGACTGCAAGGTCACCCTCGAGAAGAAGGGCGAGCGTGGCGTCATCACCATCGACGCGAAGTTTCTCCACTACAAGGAGTTCTAGCCGCAGGGAGAGAGACTCGCTTCAACGGGGAGGCGGCTCGAAAGGAGCAGGCATGGAAGTCACGGCTGAAGTCCAGGAGTTCGACCGGCTGCTGAACACCGTTCTGCCGACGGTCGTGCGCGATGCCGCGACCTCGGAAGGCGGGCGCCTGTACCGGGCCGTCATGTCGCGCGTCGAGATGCCGCTTCTGCGCCAGGCGCTCGAGGTGTCGGCGGGCAATCAGCTGAAGGCCGCCCGCCTGCTCGGCATCAATCGCAATACCCTCCGCAAGCGGCTGCGCCTCCTCGGCCTCCTGCCCCCGGCGCGCGCGAACGGGCACGGCGTCAAGGCCGGCTGAGCGCGGTCGCTCACCGACGGTCTTCGGAGTAGAATCGCGTCCCGTGCGTCCTTACGCGCGGCCGCTCCTCCTTGTCGTGCTCGTCACCGCGTGCGCCGCCATGGGCACCGAGCCTCTACCCGGCCAGCCCGCCCACCATGTCGAGGGTGGGTTCCGGAACACCGATCCCATGGTGCAGAGGGCTTCGGGGGCGGACCGGTTCAAGTTCATGTGGAGCCGCGCGTGGGCCGCCGCGCGCCCGAGCGACGTTCCGCGCGTGGCCAACGACGGCGCCGCCCTGCGCGCCAACGTTTCCAATCCCACCGTTACGTGGATCGGCCACGCCACCATGCTCGTCCAGCTCCAGGGGACCAATCTCCTCACCGACCCTCACTGGGGCGAGCGCGCGAGCCCGCTGTCATGGGCGGGACCGAAGCGGCTGCAGTCGCCGGGCATCGCCTTCGAGGACCTGCCGCCCATCCACGTGATCCTGATCTCCCACGACCACTACGATCACCTCGACATCGGCACGGTGAAGCGGCTGGCCGCGGCTCACGATCCCGTCTTCGTGGTGCCCCTCGGCCTCAAGGCCTGGCTCGAGGGGCAGGGCATCTCTCGGGTGATCGAGCTCGACTGGTGGGGCAGCTTCGAGCATCGGGGGCTTCGCATCGTCTGCACGCCCGCCCAGCATTTCTCCCAGCGCAGCCTGTGGGACTCCAACACTCGCCTGTGGGCGTCGTGGGCCGTGATGGGAAGCGGACGACGCTTCTACTTCAGCGGCGACACGGGCTATTTCGACGGCTTCCGCGAGATCGGCCAGCGGCTCGGCCCCTTCGATCTCACCGCCATGGCCATCGGCGCCTACATGCCGCCCTCGATCATGCGCTTCATCCACCTCACTCCCGAACAGGCCGTCCAGGCGCACCAGGACCTGGGCGGAGTCACGCTGGTGGGCGTGCACTGGGGCACCTTCGATCTGGCCGAGGAGTCGCTGGACGAGCCACCCGCGCGCATGCTCGCCGAGGCTTCGCGCCGTGCGCTTCGTCCGGAGCACTTCTGGATCCTCAAGCTGGGGGAAACGCGCGGCTGGTAAGATGAGGCCGGCATGGCCAGCCGTGTGCTCATCGTGGAGGACGAGCGGGACATCCGCGATCTGGTGGTCCTTCACCTACAGCGGGACGGCTACCAGGTATCGACGGCGGGCAGCGGCGAGGAAGCGCTCCTCCAGGTGAAGCAGTCTCCCCCCGATGTCGTTCTCCTCGACCTGATGCTACCCGGCATGAGCGGGCTCGACGTGTGCCGCCGGCTGCGCCAGGAGCAGAGCACGGCGACCCTGCCCATCCTGATGCTCACCGCAAAGGCCGACGAGGTCGATCGCGTGGTCGGGCTCGAGATGGGGGCCGACGACTACGTGGTGAAGCCTTTCTCCCCGAAGGAGCTCGTGGCCCGGGTACACGCGTTACTGAGACGGAGCCGGCCCGCGCCGGAAGCCGCGCCCGTGACCTTCGGCGCCTTGACCATCGATCCGGGCACCCACCGGGCGTCGGTGGAGGGCAAGGTGGTGCCCCTCACTCCCAAGGAGTTCGACCTCCTCCGAGCCCTCGTCGAGGCGCGCGGGCGCGTGCTCTCCCGCGAGTTCCTCCTCGACCGGGTGTGGGCCTACGCGCGCGCCGACGAGATCGAATCGCGCACGGTGGACGTCCACGTCCGCCGACTCCGCGTGAAGCTCGGTGCGGAGGGCCGGCGCATCCTGACCGTGAAGAGCGTGGGCTATCGCTTCGATCCGGATGCGGGATGATCGCCCGGGGCCTGATCCACGCCCTTCGTAGCCGTATCGCGCTCAAGCTGACCCTGACCCTGGTAGGCTTCGTGGCCGTCTCCCTGATCGCGGCCGGCCTTTACCTCTCCCGCGCCCTCGAGCGCGTGGCCATCGAAGCGCTGGAGTCGCGGCTCACCGTGGCCGGACGCGTGCTTCACGACGAAGCGGTCGCCGCCGTCCAGCCCACCGCTTCCGCCAAG
>DASYQB010000168.1:0-19566 GCA_036005985.1 Candidatus Methylomirabilota bacterium
ACCTCGAAGCGGCGCTTCACCAGCTCTGGGCCCTGGCCGCCCCGGATCCGCACCGCGCCTCACAGGCTCCTCCTTCGGTAACCCTCACTTCTGAGTTGACCGACATTGGAGGGTAACCCTGACTTATGAGTTGCTACGGACGGGGGCGCTGTTTGACTTCGATCGTGCCCTTTGCCAGGCTCGCCGCGCGATGCCAGCCCCTCTCCGAGTAGCGATCGGTGCCGCCGCCATCCTCTCGATCGTCCTGTCATGCCTCTCGGCCTGCGGCAATACCGCCGGCATCTGCGCGCGGGCGGGCGGGAGCCTTGAGGGCGGGGCGTGCACCCGATCGGGTCCGCAGGAGGCTGCGGACAGGCAATGGTGCGAAGAGCACGGTGCGGTATACCTCGCCGGCTCCGGTACCTGTGCCTATGGGGAAGGGCGGTGAAGAGACGCGGGCGACGGCGCTCCCGGTTTTCTGGAACACCGCCGCCCGCGACTATCAGCCGCGGTATATCAGCCCGCGGATTGTCCGCCGCGGGCTATCTGGGAGACGTCGAAGACTTGGGCTGGTAACCCAAGGCGTTGGCGGAGGCAGGCTGGAGCCCGTCTCGATCCTCGTGCGCGCGTCCCATCGCTTCTTTCAGCCGAGCCAGGTCCTCGTCGATACGAGCGCCGGGATCTTCTCCGAACAGCGTGGAGATCATATGGGCCACCTCGCCGCCCGGAGGGCTGTACTGAAGGGCCACCCGCACGAGAGTGCTTCCGTCGGGCCTGGACTCGAAGCGCACCGAGCCCGCGGATTCGACCCGTGTCCCTTCCGTGCGCCAGGCGATGAGCTCGTTGGGTTTGTCGTTGATGACCAGCGCGTCCCATTCTAGTTTGGTGCCCATCGGACCCTTGACCACCCAGTGTGACCGCGTGTCCGACAGTACCGTGACCGATTCCACGTTGGGCATGATGGTAGGCAGGTTGCGGAAGTCACGCCAGAAGCGGTAGAGCTTCTCCGCCGGCTCCTCGATGGAGAGCTCACGCTCGATCTTTACCCCGAGGTTCCCGCGGCGTCCGTCCGCATCGGCAGCACGATTGATGCCGAGGGCGCGATAGACGGCGCAATTGCCACCGATCCCACGGTAAAGGAGGGTGGCGCCGGTCGCGGCGAGGCCCCAGCCGGCCCGCGACCGTCGAATCAGCCCGAAGGTGAGGAGTCCCGAGCCGAGAACGATGGAAGCGATACGCTCTGCGCTTCCCACGTTCACGGATTGCCGGGCACCGGCCGACGGCGCCGGGCCAGTCGATTGTGTCGTGCCCGCCGATTGCGTCGTGCCTGCTCGTTCCGTTTGCTCATGCTGCATGCTTGGCTCCTTCAAGCGACGCGAGGTCGCCGGTTGCGTAGTGGTCCTGGTTGACAGCAACCTTTCGCAAGGAGCGTGCCGAGGGAAGGCGAAAGCCAAGACGCTGAAAAACCGCTGTTCGACTCGGGGATCGTGACGCCGGCGCATCGACCAGGAAGCTTATACCGGGTCAAACCACCTTCGCCGCCAGCTCATCCAGGAGAGCCACTTGGCCGGGGATGATCTTCCGCCTCGCCTCCTCGAGACCGAACCACTCCGCACGATCGACCTCCGGAAACTCCTGCCGGCGGCCGGATCTGGGAGGCCACTCGAGAGCGAAGGTCGAGCTCCTCAGGGATTCCGGTTGGCAATCGCCTTCAAACGCCCACGCCTGTATGATCTTGCCGCTTTGCCTCGCCTGTGCCAGAGGAAGGAAAGGACCTTGCGCGACCAGGCCCGTTTCCTCCTGGAATTCCCGGGTGGCCGCCGCGAAGGCGTCCTCGCCCTCGTCGTATTCACCCTTTGGTATCGACCATGCGCCCGCGTCCTTCTTCATCCAGAACGGGCCACCCGGATGCACGAGCAAGACCTCCACGTGTCCTTCGCGGCGCCGATACATCAGCAGGCCTGCGCTGCGTTTGGGCATATGTCATCCTAGCAGGCCATTAGCTAACCGCCGTGGCGCGGGGGGTGAGATCCACGGCGGAGCCGGCACTTTCAGACTGGGCGCAGGCCTTGCATGGAAGCGGACAGGGAGGGCTCACCGTGCGCTGGGGAAACATGCGAGGCAGCGGCAACATAGAGGATCGTGAAGCCGCAGGCCCGGCCGGCGGCTTGGGCGGCGGCATCAAGCTGGGCGGGGTGGGACTGATCGCAGTCTTGGCGATCAGCTGGTTTCTCGGGCTGAACCCGCTGGATGTCCTGATCTCCCTCCAGGGAGGTGAATCGCCGTCGGCCCCGACCGAGCGCGCCGCCCCTCCTTCCACTACACCGGGGGCGCGCGACGAGGCCAAGGACTTCGTCGCCCGGGTCCTCGGCGATACCGAGGACACGTGGAACGCCGTCTTCAAGAACATGGGACGGGAGTATCATCCGCCGAAGCTCGTGCTCTTCCGGGGGGCGGTGGATTCGGCCTGTGGCTTGGCCAGCTCCGCGATGGGGCCGTTCTATTGTGCAACCGACGACCGCGTCTATCTCGACCGCTCCTTCTTCGACGATCTGTCGAAGCGATTCGGCGCCCCGGGCGAGTTCGCGCGTGCCTACGTGATCGCCCACGAGGTGGGTCATCACGTGCAGAATCAGCTCGGGATCACCCAGAAAGTGGCGCAGCAGCGCGGGCGCACATCCGAGGCGAGAAGCAATGCTCTCTCCGTCCTCGTGGAGCTGCAGGCCGACTGCCTGGCCGGGCTGTGGGGTCATTTCGCAAAGGAGCGGAACCTGCTCGACCCCGGCGACGTGGAGGCGGGTCTCGCCGCCGCCGCCGCCATCGGTGATGATCGGCTGCAGCAGCAGTCGAGGGGACGCGTCGTTCCGGAATCCTTTACCCACGGCTCGTCCGCCCAGCGCGTGCGATGGTTCCGCACCGGGCTCGACTCCGGCGAGGTGAGTCAGTGCAATACCTTCGAGACCGCCCGGCCATGAGCCGGCGGCTCCCTCTCCTCTAGATCTCCCTCGGTGGCCGAGTCGAAGACGGCAGTCACCGCGGCATTGCTCGGCAACGCCGCCCTCGCGGTCATGAAGGGGTTGGCCGCCGCCTCCACGGGAAGCGCGGCGATGCTCGCGGAGACGTTTCATTCCATCGCGGATACCGGCAACCAGGTCCTCCTCTTCGTAGGCATGCGCCTGAGTGAGCGCCCGCCCAACCGCGCGCACGGCTTCGGCCATGGCAAGGACGTGTATTTCTGGGCGTTCGTGGTGTCCCTCCTCCTCTTCAGCCTCGGCGGTGCCTTTTCCATCTGGGAAGGCCAGCACAAGCTTCTCCAGGGCGGTGAGCACGAGGGCTCGGTGTGGTGGTCGTATGCCGTCCTCGCCGCGGGCTTCGTGTTCGAATCGCTCTCGCTCGCCGTCGCGCTCCGGGTCCTCATCAAGGCCAAGGGCCGGAAGTCCTTGCGTGGCTACTGGCGCGACAATCGCGATCCGACGATCCCCACCGTGGTACTCGAGGACACGGCGGCCCTGGTATCGCTGGGAGCCGCGGCCACGGGAATCTGGCTGAGCCAGGTCACGGGCAGCCCCGTGTGGGACGCCGCGGCCTCGGCGGTGATCGGGGTGCTGCTCGTCGGTGTCGCGGTGGTCCTCGCCCTCGAGAACCACTCGCTGCTCATCGGAGAAGCCGCCCCCGCCACGGTGGAGGCGAAGCTTCGCCGCTTGATACGCGAGGATGACGACGTGGTCGATGTCCTCGATCTCCGCACCATGCACATGGGTCCCGACGACATCTTGGTGGCCGCGGGTGTGAAGTTTCGCCCCCACCTGACGACGGCGGAGATCGAGAGCGCGGTTATCCGCCTGCAGAGCGCGATCAGGAAGGCGCTGGATGGCGCGACCAACGGCAGCCTCATCCTGATCGAGCCCACGCGGCCCGGCGCCAATCAGGCCGACCGGGCCGCGTAGGCCGTCTCGCTAGGAAGTTACTCCCGCCTGCCGGAGCGCGCGCAACCCGCTGTCCGCGACGAGCTGCGCGGTGTCGCGATTCACATTCCCGTACGCGTAGTAGTGGGCGAAGCCGCCGTCGTCGAGCCGGGCGACCATTTCCGAGCCTCCCTCACGGATCAGGAGGAGGACGCGAGAGGTCTCACAGGCGGCCGGCACACACCCCGTGTAGGCGACGTAGTCCACGCCATCCACGCGAACCATCTGGGAGGGACCTCCCTTGGCAAAGTATGCGGATGCGCCCAGAGGAGCGAGCTGCCCCCCGCTCCAGTCCGGGCCAAACATGGCGCGGACTTTATCTCCGACTATCGGATTCTGCACGACCTGTTCGATCGAGGATCCGTAGGCCTCCGCGCGCCTGTCCGGAGGCACGACATGAGCCGCGGGGGATACCGGCACGCCCGGCCGGGGCGGTACCGTGCAGCCCGCTGTGGTGATCACAACCAGGGAGCTGAGAGAGATGAGGCGAATCAGGGGGCTCATGGCGTCCTCCCTATTCCGGCGAGCGCCGTTAGCCCACGTAACCGCGGGACCGCATGCAGGCGCTATACACCTCGCGATAGCGCTCGTCGTGCTTGCGATTCTCGTTTAGACCGTAAAGGGTTCCGCCGCCCGCGCCGACCAGGCCGCCGATGGCCGCGCCCTTTCCGGCACCGCTGCCCCCATCCGCGATCGCGCCGCCGGCCGCGCCGAGCACCGCGCCGGCCACGGCACCGATCGCGCCGTCCTTCACGGTATCCATGGTCTTGTCACGGCTCGCCACCTGCGAGGCTGCCTGCTGATTGCACGCGGCGATGACGGACTGTGGAGGTACGGAGGAGGTGACGGGAGCCGCGGGAGCGGCGGAAGTCGCAGGCGTGGAAGAAGTGCCTGCGCTGCGGGCGGCCGGCCGGCTCGGAGCGGCATCTCCGGAAGACTGCTTAGGCTGGGTGTCCCTGCCTGACAGATTGGCCACGACGAGGCCGGTGGCGAGGGCCGTCGCTACGACGAGGGCCATGCCAATGGCAGTCAGCTTCCACGGATTGTTCCAGCTTTGACTAGTCATGTTCGCTCCTTTGCTCGCTTCGAATGGGGCGAATGGCTACAGTATTCCACCCACTCGCAATTCGAATGCCAGCTCCCCAGCGACACTATAGGGGCTTTGGAGCGACCTTTGGCCCTACCGCTTAGCTTGGGACCGTAAAGTCTTCACACCGTCGGAAAGGAAGGGGGCCTCCACTCACACCCGAACCACCGCGACTTTCTCCGCGGCCAGCCAGCCGGCGACCTTGGCCCAGTGATCGGGCTCCCGCCGCTCCCAGGACTTGACGGCCTGCATAGGAACCACAACGTACGGAAGCCGGTCACGGACCACGGCTTCGACGACGCGGGCGAGGTCTGTCTGGGAGTTCCGGAGATCGTTCAGCAGGTCGTGCGGAGTCGTCATCGAGTTCTCCTTCTTTGTGGCGGCGGTTGGCAAACCAGCCCGAAGAAGCAAGCTCGATGCCGGATCAATATGCGGTGTAATCGTGGCGGATAGCCAACTACAGATCGAATCCATGCTCTTGTATGTCCGAGGGAGCAGGTCTTCTTGACCGTGTTCATTTTACCCACCGGGTAGGGCTTGAGCCGCGGATGAGTGGTCATCACGCGCGTGATGGACGTGAAGAGAGTGCGGTCCCTATGTTAGGAATGGCGGGCGCGACGTACTGTCGAGTTACGAGCCCGCGGGAGGCGGGGGCGCGACGATCTCCTTCGTGTGCTCGCCCAGGGTAGGGGCACGACGCCGGACGGGAGGCCGACGCCCATCGAAGGAGACGGGAAGCGTCATCAGGTCGAGGTCAAGATCGGGCACGGCCTGGAGAATGCCCAGGGCGTGCGTCTGCGGCTCGGCCAGCATCTCGCGAAGATCCTGGATTGGCGCGCACGGCACACCCGCTTCCTCGAGGATGTCGATCCACTCGCCTTTGGTGCGCGTGGTCAGCACGCGCTCCATCTCGACGATCAGCTCTTCGCGGTGGGCGCGCCGCTCGGCATTGGTGACGAAGCGCGGGTCGGTGGCCCACTCCGGCTGACCCAGGGCGGCGCCCAGCTTCGCGAAGAGCCGGTCGTTCCCCGCGGCGATGATCACCGTGCCGTTCTTGGTTTGAAAGCCTTGAAAAGGCACGAGCCGCCGGGAGCCTGTGCGCTCCCGCGAAGGCAGGTCGCCGGTGAAGCGATACCCCGCCACGTGGCCGGAGAGCCAGCCCAGGGCGGTCTCGAACAGTGACGCGTCGACCACGGCTCCCCGGCCGGTGCGTGCCCGCTGATGGAGCGCTGCGAGGACGCCCATGGCCGCCCACATGCCGGTGCCGAGGTCCAGCACGGGCGCTCCGAAGCGCGACGGGGGATCCTCGTCCCCGCCATTCACGCTGAAGAGCCCCGCGAATGCCTGCACCATGGGCTCGTAGCCGGGCCGGAGACGGCGGGGACCGCTGTGGCCGAAGGCCCACAGGGAGCAGAACACGAGGCGCGGATTGAGCGCGAGCAACGCCTCGGCACCGAGGCCCAACTCCTCGATAACGCCGGGCCGGAGATTCTGGACGACCACGTCGGCCTCGGCGATATAGCTCTTGAGCCACGCGATGGCTTCCGGATCCTTCAGGTCGAGCACGATCGAGCGCTTGTTCATGTTGACGGCATGGAAGGTCGGGCCACCCCCGAGAGTGAACGGCGGACCCCAGCCGCGCGCCTCGTCACCTTCCGGGCGCTCCACCTTCACGACGTCTGCGCCCAGGTGGGCGAGGATCTCGCCGGCGAACGGACCAGCGAGGGCCTGAGCGATCTCGACCACCTTGATCCCATCCAGCGGCAGCGGCGCAGTCATGGCAGGGCCCCCGTGAGCATGGCTTCGTGATCAGCCACAGAAAGCTGGTGTTCCCCGCATCACCATACATCAAGTAGGATGCACGCATGACGCCTCCTGCGCCGGCCGCGCCGCCCCTCGCCGCGGACACCCTCGAGCGGCTCGGCCGGATCTCCACGCCCACCCTGACCACGCAGCTCTTCAAGCTGGGCTTCCGCAATACGTTCCTCCCCGGTGTGCGTCCCCTCTGTCCGGAGCGCCGCATGGCCGGGGAGGCGGTGACCGTTCGCTTCGCGCCCGCGCGCGAGGATCGTGCGGGCTACGAGATCCTCAGCGACCCCCGATATCCGCAGCGGCATGCCATCGAGCACATCCAGCCCGGGCAGGTGCTCGTGATGGATTGCCGCGGTATCGCCACCGCGGCCAATGCCGGCGATATCCTCGTGTCTCGCCTCCAGGTCCGCGGCGCGGCCGGCCTCGTTCTCGACGGGGGCATTCGCGACTATCCCTCGGTGCAGACATTCGGCTTTCCCGTCTACGCCCTCGGGCCCGCCGCGCCCGCTCACGTGGTACGCCATGTCGCGGTGGACGAGAACGTGCCCATCGGCTGCGCCGAGGTGCTCGTGATGCCCGGCGACATCATGGTGGGCGACGGAGAAGGCGTGGTATGCATTCCCCGAGCGGTGGCCGACACGGTGGCCGTGCATGGGCTCGAGCAGGAGGAGCTCGAAGCGTTCCTCCTCGAGAAGGTGCGGGGAGGCGCGGCCCTCCCCGGCACCTATCCGCCCAATGAGGCCACCCTCGCCGAGTACGGAGCCTGGAAGCGGAAGCAAAAGAGCTAGAGGAGACAGCGATGCTATTTCGCGGAATGGACCGGGCAGCCCTCGACGCCGCGTACAACAATACCGCGGCCGTGGGAATTCCGAAGCGGGACGAGTACGTGGGCGGCTGGGCGGCCCGCAGCGACGCCCTCCGCAAGACACGCGAGGCCAAGGTGGACCTCCGCTATGGAAGCGCGCCGCGACAGCGGCTCGACGTCTTTCCCTGCGGACAGGCAGGCGCGCCCACCCTCGCGTACATCCACGGCGGCTACTGGCAGATGAACGACAAGGAGCCCTACGCATTCTTCGGCGAGGCTCTCTTGCCCGCCGGCTTCAACCTCGCCCTCATCGAGTACACGCTCGCCCCCGAGGCTCGCCTCGACCAGATCGTGGCCGAGGTGAGGGCGGCGGTGGCGTGGGTGATCGACCACGCCGCGGAGCATGGCGGCGACGCCCGCCGTGTCTTCGTGGCCGGCCACTCCGCGGGAGGACACCTGACGGCCGCGGCCATGAGCGACCAGCGGCTGGCCGGGGGCATCGCCATCAGCGGCGTCTACGATCTCGAGCCGGTGCGGCTCAATTACCTGAACGACAAGCTGCGGCTCGACGAGGCGGAGGCGGCGCGCAACAGTCCCCTCCGCCACCTGCCGTCCCACGCCGCTCCGCTCGTGGTGTCCGTGGGCCTCGGCGAGCTGCCCGAGCTGATCCGCCAGTCCGAGGAATTCTGGGCAGCCTGGCAGGCAAAGGGCCTGCGCGGACAATACCTGCCCCTGCCCGGGCACGACCACTTCTCCATCCTCGAGGAGCTTGCGCGGCCGTCGGGCCGGCTGTTCACCGCCCTCAAGGACCTCGAGAAGACGGCGTAGTCATCGGGAGACGAGGCAGCCTGGAGGCGGCTCAGAGGCGGGAGACGTAGGGATTGCCGCGGATGTAGAAGCGCAGGAGCCGCCTCGCCCAGTGCCCCGCGTAGTCGACGCCGATGCGCGGGCGCTTCACGATGGAGTCGACCTCGGCCCCATCGTCCGCGATGTAGAAATCCCGGCTCAGCAGATCGTGGCCGTTGAGCCGGCCGTCGATGCCCATGGCGCGGCAGAGGAGGCCGGGCCCCTGCGTCCGGCCCGTCACGTTCTGCACCGGCTCGACGGCCCGCAGCAAGACCGCCGATGCTTTCCCTTTCGCCTGCGTCACCACGTTCATGCATTGATACATGCCGTAGATGAGATACACGTACGCGTAGCCGGGAGGGCCGAACATGACGCGGGTCCTTGGCGTGAGGCCGCGGGCGGAATGGGCGGCGAGGTCGTGCGGCCCCAGATAGGCCTCGACCTCCACGATGCGACTGACGCGGGTGGCGCCGTCCGCGCGATGGACGAGACACTTGCCGAGAAGGTCGCGGGCCACCGTCGCGGCATCGCGATCGTAGAAGGGGCGGGGGAGCTTCCGCAGGTGAGGATCCTCAGGCCGGATGGACGGCGGCGAGGGCAGACGGCAGGACGGCCATCACCTCCTGCAGACAGCGGCGCACCCGGGCGATGTTCTCGTGGGCCTTGTCGGGGATGCCGCCGCGCGTGACGTGCGCGATGAAGTCCTCGCGGCTCGTGGTCATGAGCAGGGACGCGTTGACCTCGAGCTGAAGGGCGTGGACCCGGCGGGCCGCTGGATGGCCGAAGGTGGCCACGATGTTGCCCCCGGTATAGCCGCTGACGTTCTCGTGCACGGCGAAGTCGTGGCGGGTGAAGATCCTGGTCACGGTGGCCGCGAGCTCCCGGTCGCACGTGCGATCGTGGCGAGTGCCGATGATCACCTCGTGGTCCTTCATCCCGCGCGGGCTGCCCGTGTGGCCGTCGAGGAGCATGGCGTATCCGAAGGCGTCCTGGATCTCGCCGAGGAAGCGTTCGAGGGCCGCGTAGTAGGGATCGTAGAGGGCTTGCAGGCGCTCTTCGAGATCGGCCAAGCGGAGCGGCTGCGCGAAGATGGGCACGTCGCGCATGGTGTGCGTGCGGACGACCCCCCGCCGGGAGCGCACCTCGCCGTCGTGCTGCTCGAAGTCATCGCGGCGGCGGTTCACGTCGACGAACATGCGCGAGTAGGGCGTGGCGAGGACCGTCGCCCCCTGCTCGTGGAGGTCACCGTAGAGATCGCCCACGAAGGTGTCGGCGAAGCCGTAGGCGAAGGTCTCGAACCGGGGCTCCCCGTAGTCCTCGCGGGTGACGTGGGGCAGGGGCTCCGTGCCGTAGTGCGGCACGCTCACGAGGATGGGCGTGCGGGTGCCCGGCGCGGGATGTCTGACGATCGGGTAGGGCGCACCACTCCTCATGATTCGTGATGCTACGGTGGGCGTCCAGAGCTAGGCAAGGGGAGCCTGAGGGCCGCCCCACCCGGCGAGGTGCGGGCTAGCGGGACGACATGCGACGCTGATAGATGCTGAGATTGGCGAAGGCGGCGGCGAGAAGGGGAGCGGGCACGGCCAGGCGCCGCGCGCACGCCAGCAGGTCGCCGAGGATGTGATCAGCCTCCACGCGCTTCTCGCGCTGGAGATCGCGGTAATCGTGCGCGAGCCGGCCGCCGAAATATCCGCCCGTTGCTCCCGCTCCGACGACGAGAATCCGCATGCTGCGCGAGCATGGAAGGATTCGAAATCGTGCTAGCATTCCCGCACGCGAGCTGCGCGTGGTGAACTGCTGGACGACCAATGGTATTCCTGCCGCCATGACGGGAGGTAGCTCGTGAGGCACCGCCGACCTCGTCTCCGGAAGAGCCGGTGAAGCGGAGGGCTTTCCTCGGCGCCTTCGGGCTGGGCGCCTTCTGGCGGCCGCTCGCCGCGGACGCACGGCCGCGGAAGACGTCCCGGGTCGGCATCCTGTCCCCCTTCTCTCCGGCTTCCGAGCAATCCCTGCTGCCTTTTCGTGAAGGGCTCCGCGAGCTCGGACATCTCGAAGGTCAGCACGTCGCGTTCGAATACCGTTGGGCCGACGGAAAGCCGGAGCGATTGCCGGAGCTCGCGGCCGACCTCGTGCGGGACAAGGTGGACGTGCTGCTCGCCGCGTGGGGCACCCCGGCCGCCCTCGCCGCCAAGAATGCCACCATGACCATCCCGGTGGTCGCGGTGGGCGTCGGCGATCCAGTGAGCGTGGGTCTGGTGGCGAGCCTCGCGCGGCCGGGCGGCAACGTGACCGCCTCCACCTTTCTCTCGGACGAGACCATCGGCAAACAAATACAGCTCCTCAAGCAAGCCGATCCGAGGATCTCCCGCGTGGCCACCCTGATCAATCCCGACAATCCCGTCTATGCTCCGCTCCTGAAAGACATCGAGGCGGTCGCCCGATCGATCAAGATGGAGATCGTCCGGCTCGGGGTGCAAGGTCCGGACGACATCGGGCCCGCCTTCGAGACGGCCAAGCAAGACAGGGTGCAGGGCCTCGTGGTGCTTCGCGATGCCGTGCTCATCACTCACCGGGCGAAAGTGGTGGAGCTGGCCGCAAGGTACCGGTTGCCCGCGATGTACGGGATGCGGGAATTCGTCGATGCGGGGGGGCTCATGTCCTTCGAGCCGAGCCTGCCCGATCTCTACCGGCGCGCCGCCCAGCTCGTCGACAAGATTCTCAAGGGCGCCAAGCCGGCCGTCCTGCCTGTCGATCGATCCACCAAGTTCGAGCTCGTCATCAACCTGAAGACGGCGAAGACGCTCGGGCTCACCATTCCCCAGCCGCTCCGGCTGCGCGCGGACGCGCTGATCGAGTAGTCAGGACCGTCAACCACACTCAAGAGGATCCGACCGCGATGTTGCCGACCCACGGACGCTACGATTACTCGAACATCACCACCCGCCCGGACTATTCATGGCCGGGAGGACGGCGGCTCGCCGTGTACGTTGCCCTCAACATCGAGGCCTTCGGCTTCGGGGTGGGCAAGGGAGCGGCCATCGCTCCGCCGGACCAGGCGCAGAGCCACAGCGTCTACAGCTGGCGCGACTACGGCAATCGGGTGGGTATCTGGCGTCTCTTCGAGCTTCTCGACGAGCTCGGCATCCCCGCCGAGGCCCAGATGAACTCCGCCATCTACGAGATGGCGCCCGACATTCCGGGCCGGCTGCGCGCGCGGGGCGACGAGATCCTCGGCCACGGGGTAACCAACTCCGACGAGCAGGGGCATCTGGACGAATCGAAGGAGCGCGCCCTCATCGCCGAGGTCACGGCTACCATAGAGCGCCACGAAGGCGCCCGGCCTGCGGGCTGGATGAGCCCGTGGCTCTCGAACAGCACGCTCACCATGGATCTCCTCCAGGAGGCGGGCTACCGCTACGCCATGGACTGGACCATGGACGATCAGCCCATCTGGATCCGCACCCGCAAGGGGCGCCTTCTCGCCATGCCGTACCCCATCGAGGTGAACGACACGCGGGGCATCGTCTGGTACCGCTACACCGCGGACGAGTTCGCCGACATGATCGTGGATCAGTTCGACGAGATGCTCGTCCAGTCGGCGCGCCAGCCCCTCGTGTGCCCGATCTCCCTGCATCCCTTCGTGATCGGGCGGCCGTACCGCATCCGGCGGCTGCGCCGGGCCCTCCAGCACATCCTCGGGCACCGCGACGGAGTGTGGCTCACGCGCCCGCGCGACATCTGCGCGCACATCGAGTCTCTACCCGCGGGCATCGTACCCGGGAGCTGACGGTCAGCGTTTCTTGAAGGCGCCTTCCTGGTCGAGGCGCATCAGCGCCTGGGCGCCCGAGCTGAAGGTGGGGCCGCCTCCGGGCACCGCGGCGGACTGGATCGCCTCCAGGAGCTCCCGCTTGGTCGCCCCGTGGTCGATGGCGCGTCGCATGTGGGCGATCACGCCCTCCTGCCGGCCCCGATAGGCGAGGATGCCGATGATGACCATCTCGCGATGCTTGATGGAGAGCTCCTTGCCTTCGCCGATCGAGAGCGCGGAGAGCGGCTGCCGCGCCTTGACGTACTCGGGATCTTCCTTGGCGACCCAGTCCCAGAAGGGATAGCCGTAGGGACTGGCGGCCTTGCCGTCGAGCTTCTTCGCCTTCGCGACGCCATCGCGTGTGCTCATGATGATCTCCCCGGAGTCGGTGGACTAGAACGTGGCGGTGATCCTCGCGCCCTTCGAGGTCTGGCACTCGCCGCCGCCCCCCCCGCCCATGCCGGCGCCCCCGGCGTCGAGATTGAAGCGGCAGAGCATTCTCGTGCCCCGGTCACCGATGAGGGTGGCCACGGCCTTGTTCTCGTACGTCCGGATGAAGGATTGGGTGTCACGCCCCACTCCCCACATGCTGTCGTCGATCTCTCCCTGGTACTCCGACGGGGCGTCCCCGTTCCAGGCCGGATCCATGGACGAACGCGACATGCCGGGCTTCACGACCTGGTAGGTCCCCGAGAACCGCTCGCCGTCGGGCATGACGGCGGACATCTTCCCGCTCTCTCCGAACAACCCGGATCGCCACGTCATCTGGAGCGGCGCGGCCGGGCGACCGGCCACCGCCACCTGCCCCGTCACGTCGCCCGAGGCGCAGCCCAGCGCCATCCCCGCGAGCATGGAGATGGCCGCCGCCGCTGTCACGCTTCTCCACATAAGGTCCAGCCTCCGTGCCATGAGTGCATGCCTCACGAGCTGCCCGCCGATGATAGACGGCTCTCCAGCACGAGGCAAGGCGGCATGGGGACTGATATGCTGTGGCGTGCCTGGGATGCGCGTCATCGTGGACCGGCTGTCGAAAACCTATCGTGACCGGCGCGGCCAGGATCTGGTTGCCCTGGACGGCATCAGCCTCACCGTGGAGCCCGAGGAGTTCGTGGCCATACTCGGTCCTTCGGGCTGCGGCAAGTCCACCCTGCTCGGTATCATCGCCGGTCTCCTGCCCGCCTCGTCGGGTGAAGTGGCCTTCGAAGGGGAGCGCCGCCCCGGCCAGCCCTTCACCGCCACGGTGTTCCAGGAGTTCGCCCTGTTCCCGTGGCGGACCGCGCAGGCCAACGTGGAATTCGGGCTCGAAGAGCTCGGCCTACCCCCCGCGGAACGCCGGAAGCGCTCGGCGCGTTTCATCGCCATGACCGGCCTCGAAGGATTCGAGGGCAGGTATCCTCACCAGCTCTCCGGGGGCATGCGGCAGCGGGTGGGCATCGCGCGGGCCCTCGCCGTCGACCCCGCGGTGCTCCTCATGGACGAGCCGTTCTCCGCGCTCGACGCGCAGACGCGCACGTTGATGATGGAGGAGCTGCTCGGGATCTGGGAGCGCACACGCACGAGCATTCTCTACGTGACCCACAATATCCAGGAGGCCGTGTACATGGCCGATCGCGTGGTCGTGCTGTCGCGACGGCCCGGCCGTGTGCTCGAGACGGTGCCCGTGGAGCTCAAGCGCCCCCGGCACGAAGGCCAGATGGGCGAGCCCAGCTTTCTCCAGGCCAGCGAGCGCATCTGGGGGCTCATAAGGTCCCAGGCGCAGGCGGCGCTGGTCGAGGGGAAGGCCTGATGGTCGCCGGGCGCGTCACGGTTCGCGACCGCGCGGCGTTCCTGCGCCGGGCCGATCACCGCCTGCTTCGAGTAGCCGCGTTGGGAGGCCTCCTCGTGCTCTGGGAGGCCCTCACACGCATCGGCTGGATTCCCGCCCTGTTTCTCCCGTCGCCACTGGGGGTGATCCGCGAGCTCGGCGAGATGGCCGCGTCCGGCCAGCTCACGATCCACGTGGCGGCCAGCCTGCGCCGTCTCCTCTGGGGCTTCGCCGTGGGCGCCGCCGCCGGCATCGTGGTGGGCATCGCCACCGGCTTCTTCTCGCGGGCCGAGGCGGTGGGCCAGCCGCTCATCGCGGCGACGTTTCCCATTCCCAAGATCGCCCTGCTCCCTCTCCTGATCCTCTGGCTCGGCATCGGCGAACCCTCCAAGATCGCCGTGATCGCCCTCGGCGTGTTCTTCCCCATGGCCATCAACACCTACGCAGGCGTGAAGGAGGCCGATCCGCTCCTCGTGCGGGCCGCCATTGCCTTCGGGGCCGGACGATGGAGCGTCATCCGCAAGGTCATCCTGCCCTCGGCTCTCCCCATGATCTTCGCCGGGCTCAAGCTGGGAGCGGGCACCGCCCTCCTGCTTCTCGTGGCCGCAGAGATGATCGCCGCCGACTCCGGCATCGGCTTCCTCGTGCTCCATGCGGGCAACATCATGGACACGACCAAGCTCATGGTCGGCATCGTCTGCCTGTCGTTGCTCGGCGTGCTCTCGCACTGGCTGCTCACGCGCGCCGAGCGGCTGGCCGTGCCGTGGCGTCACACATGATGCGGGTGACTCGCGGAGTATTCCGGATGCGGCGGGTCGCCATCATCGCTCTGGCCGTCGGCATGTTAGCGCTCGGAGCCGGCGGGAGGTCCGCGCTCGCCGACTCCACGGTGAAGATCGGCGCCCTCAAGCTCAGCTCTTCGGCCCCCCTCTTCATCGGGGTGGACAAGGGCTTGTTCAAGGAATATGGGATCGAGCCCGAGCTCGTCTTCTTCCAGGCCGCCGCGCCCATCGCCACCGCCCTCGCCACCGGGCAAATCGACGTGGGGGCGACCGGCATCACCGCCGCCCTCTACAACATCGTGCTGGGTGGCGAGCAGATCTGGCTCGTGGCCGACAAGGGACGGGAGTGGCCCGGCTATCCGCTCACGGGCATCGTGGTCCAGAAGGAGCTCTACGACGCGGGCCTACGCCAGATCGCCGACCTCAAGGGCAAGCGCGTGGGCATCACCACCCTCGGCTCCACCTTCCACTATTCGCTGGGGAACATCCTCGAGAAGTCCGGGCTGAAATTGGACGACGTCCGCGTGGTCCCCCTCCAGACCATGCCTGCCGCCATCGAGGCCCTCAAAGGCAAACAGGTCGACGCCATCCTCCTGCCCCAGCCCTTCCCCGGCACGGCGGAGGCCCAGGGCTTCGGCAAGATCCTCTTCTGGGCGGGTGATCTCCATCCCTGGCAGACGGTGGCCGTGTTCTACTCCAGGAAGTTCGCCGCCGATCGCAAGCGCGCGATTGCCTTCATGAAGGGCTATGTCAAGGCCTCGCGCTACTACTACGACGCCGTGCTGACCCAGAAGGACGGACGGCCCGTTCCCGGCGCCAATTACGACGAAGTCGTCCGCATCGTGGCGAAGTACACTGAGGCCAGGCCCGAAGTGATCCGGCTGGGCTTTCCTTTTCAGGACCGGAACGCCCGCCTTCTCGTGACCGACATCGAGCGGCAAATGAAATGGTGGACGGACAATGGCTTCATGAAGCGTACGATTCCCCTCAAGGGGATTGTGGATACATCGTTCGTGGAGGAGGCCGCCAAGGCCATTCCGGAGAAGTGAACCTCGCGACCATGGAGGGATTCATGCGCAAGCGACTGATGTTGATCGCCGGCCTCGTCCTCACGCTCGGCTGGACCGGCTCCGCCGCCGCGCTCGCGGTGGGCGAGCAGGCGCCCGACTTCTCCCTCAACGGTACCGACGGGAAACCCGTCAAGCTCTCCGATCTGACCGCCAAGGGTCCTATCGTCGTCTACACGTTCCTCGCCGCTTTCACGGCCACCTGAACGAAGGAGATGCTGGGCTTCGAGGCGGCCATGCCGCAGTTCGAAGCCCTGGGCGCCCAGGTCGTGGGCGTCAGCACGGATCCCGCTCCCTCGCTCGCCGCGTGGCAAAAGGCGAACAATACCGGAGGCAAGCAGATCCTTCTGTCAGACTTCCCGCGCCGCCAGATGCTCACGGCATACGGGGCACTGGAGACCAACGACAAGAGCCCGGTCTTTCGCTACGCCAAGCGCGCGTACTTCATCATCGACAAGACGGGCACCGTGAAGTACATCAAGGTCATGGACAACCCGCTTGACCTGCTTAGTGCCGATGAGGTGCTCAAGGCGCTGAAGGACTCGACGGCCTCGTGATGCGCTGGGCGGCGGCGGCCGGCATCCTGCTGCTCGCGGCACAGACGGCCGCCGCTGCCCCGAACTGGTCCGCCCTCGAGGCCCAGCCCTACGAGCCGCCCAAGCCTGCGCCGACGTTCGCCCTCCCGGACCCTGACGGCAAGATGACGCGGCTCGAGGACCTCCGAGGCAAGGTGGTGCTGCTCTTCTTCTGGGCCACATGGTGACCGGATTGCCGGGAGGAGTTGCCTCCCGTCAATCAGCTCTACCAAGAGCTACGGGGCCGCGGTCTCGAGGTGAGGTTGGTGAGCTTTCGCGAAGACGTGGCTCTCGTCAAGCGCACGGCGGCTGAGCGCGGCTATGTCGCGCCCGTCCTCGTTGATCGCAAGGGAGATGTCGCGGGCATCGGCTATGGTGTCTTCGGCCCGCCCACCGTGTATCTCATCGATCGCGAGGGACGGCTCCTCGCCCGTATGGTGGGGGCGCGCGACTGGAAGACCCCCGCGGTGAAGGCCCTGCTCCTCGAGGTGCTCGCCCGGCCCTCGAAGTAGCGGGGAGGCGCGTTGCCCCGTCGTAACAGGCCTGCTATCATTCCAGCGCCGTGACGTCCCCCTTCCAAAAGATCCTGATCGCCAATCGTGGCGAGATCGCAGTGCGGGTCATCCGGGCCTGCCGCGAGATGGGGATCACCACCGTCGCCGTCTTCTCCGATGCCGACCGTGAAGCCCTCCACGTGCTCCAGGCCGATCTGGCGGTGCCCCTCGGCTCTCCTCCCGCCGCCGAGAGCTATCTGAACCAGGACAAGATCATTGCGGCGGCGCGGGCCACGGGCGTGCAAGCCGTCCATCCCGGCTACGGCTTCCTCGCGGAGAACGCGAGCTTCGCCGAGGCGTGCGCCGCGGCTGGCCTCGTCTTCATCGGGCCGCCCCCCGCCGCCCTGCGCGCCATGGGCGACAAGATGGCCGCCCGTCGCGTCGCGGAGCAAGTGGGGGTACCCCTCGTGCCGGGGACGACGCAGCCCCTCGCCGACGGCGCGGAAGCCGCGCGAATCGCGCGGGACATCGGCTATCCCGTGATGATCAAGGCGGCCATGGGCGGCGGGGGCAAGGGCATGCGGCTCGTGCACGCCTACTCCGAGCTCTAGGGGGCTGTCCGCGCCGCGCGCTCGGAAGCGGGGGCGGCCTTCGGCGACGCCACCGTCTACGTCGAGCGGTACATCGCGGAGCCGCGGCACATCGAGGTCCAGGTGCTTGCCGACGCCCACGGCACCGTGGTGCATCTCGGAGAGCGCGAATGCTCGATCCAGCGCCGCCACCAGAAGCTCGTGGAAGAGAGCCCGTCGTCGTTCGTGGAGCCCGACATGCGGCGTCGCATGGGCGAGGCGGCGTGCCGGCTCGCCGCCGCCGTGGGCTACGTCAGCGCGGGAACCGTGGAGTTCCTCGTGGATCACGAGCGGAAGTTCTACTTCCTCGAGATGAACACGCGGCTCCAGGTCGAGCACCCGGTGACGGAGCTGGTGACCGGGCGTGATCTCGTCCACGAGCAGATCCGGATCGCCGCGGGGGAAAAGCTCGGCTACACGCAGGACGACATCGTGTTCAACGGCCACGCCATCGAATGCCGCATCAACGCCGAGGACCCCGACGCCAACTTCATGCCGTCGCCGGGCAAGATTCTCGGCCTGCGCGCCCCGGGCGGCCCGTGGGTCCGCGACGACGCGGGCGTGTACGAGGGCTATACCGTTCCCCGCCACTACGACACCCTGATGGCCAAGCTCATCGTGTGGGCGCCGGATCGAGTCAGCGCCATCGCGCGGATGGACCGGGCCCTCGCCGAGTATCACGTGAGTGGAGTACGCACCACCCTGCCCGTGCTGCGCCGCATCCTCCGGCATCCCGACTTCGCGGCCGGCCGCATCGACACGCATTTCATGGAGCGCCTTCCCGCCGGTCACGCCGACGGCTCGAGGCGGTCGGTGGCCATCATCGCCGCAGTGCTGGAGGCCTATGAGCGCGCGGGGCGCCCCACGGAGAGGCCAGCGGCGCAAGGGGTGAGCCCATGGGCGCGCGCGGGGCGGCCCGGCGGCGGCTCTGGGTGGAGGAGCCGGTGAAGTTCGAGGCGCAGCTCGACGGCATGGTCATTCCCGTCGAGGTGACAGGGTCGGGCGGTCGCTACCACCTGGTGCTCGGATCGGAGGAGCTGGACGTGGACGCGCGCCCCACGGGGGGCGGCGGGTGGTCGCTCCTCATCGGCCACGCCTCCTCGGTCGCCGATGTGACCGAAGAGAACGGCAGCTACGTCGTCCATGTGGAGGGCGAGGCCTACTCGATCCGGGTCGAGGAGGAGACGCGCTACATCATCCGCACGCGTGGCGGCACCGCGGGGGCGGGGGGCCAGGTGCTCAAGGCGCCCATGCCGGGACGGGTCGTGCTCGTGGAGGTCGCTCTCGGGCAGGCGGTGCAGCCGGGGGACGGCCTGGTCATCCTGGAGGCGATGAAGATGGAGAACGAGTTCAAGGCCACCGTCGCGGGCTCGGTGAAGGAGATCCGCGTGGAGAGCGGGCAGATCGTGAATCCCGGCGACGTGCTCCTGGTCATCGAGTAGCCATGGCCGGCGATACGCCCGCCATTCGCTATGTCGGCGTCAACAAGTGGTTCGGCGCCCACCACGTGCTGCGAGACATCACCCTCGACATCACTCCCGGTGAGGTGGTGGTGGTCTGCGGGCCCTCCGGCTCCGGCAAGAGCACCCTCATCCGCTGCGTGAACCGCCTCGAGCCCATTCAGAAGGGCGAGATCTTCGTCTATGGCGCGCCCATCACGGGCGACGGGGTCAAGCTCTCGAAGCTCCGCGCCGAGGTCGGCATGGTCTTCCAGTCCTTCAACCTCTTCCCGCACATGACGGTGCTCGAGAACATCATGCTCGCGCCCGTGAAGGTGAAGGGTCTCGGGCGAGGGGACGCGGAAAAGATCGCCCGTGACCTCCTGGCCCGCGTGCGCATTCCCGACAAGGCCGACCGGCACCCCGCCAATCTGTCGGGGGGCCAGCAGCAGCGGGTGGCCATCGCGCGCGCGC